>JBHLOJ010000155.1:0-6044 GCA_048940605.1 Promethearchaeota archaeon | reverse complement strand
ACAGTAATGTTTTTATCTGCTAATTCTTTCATTTCAGGGATTCTTTCAGTGTCACCTGCATGATAAACACTTTTACCACCTGATCGTATGATTGTACCTGCCCATCCACTTGATTTTGGATGATTTGGCTTTTTTATATTATAGGAGGGGATAAGCTGGATGGAAAGATCCTTATAATCGAATGAATCACCTAATTTAATTGGTTTGCCATTAAATTCTTTTAAATTACTAGCTATACTTTCTGGACCTAATACAATAGTATCTTCTTTCATAATTTTTTTTATTGAATCACTATGAAAATGATCAAAATGACTATGACTGCTGACTATTATATCTGCTTTTTCTTCACCTTTTTTTAACTGATAAGGATCCAAATAAATCACTCTCCCACTACCTGTTTTCACTCTAAATGCTGCATGTCCTAACCACTCAATTTGTAGTTGATAATCTTCTCCCAATAGATTCACCTCTTAATTATTTTCAAAACTAGGTATAATTTATTATTATGATTTAATCCTTTAAATTAATAACGTAAAAAGGATGAAAAAAGATAAATTACATTCTAAAAAAGTAAAAGGGATTTATTCTTCTTCTTCAAATTTCCATTCAGGATTTTCGAGGGATATTCTTTTAGTAATACCGAAATTATCATCTTTGGAGATATCTAACTCGTTGGCTCTCTCAAGTAAAATTTTGTTTTCAAAATTTGGAATTTCGTTTAAATGTGTTGGTTTGGGTATAAGGTTAAGAGAAGGGTGATTAATTTCCATTTTATTTTTGGTTATTTCTTTTAAAACTTTATCTTGGAGTCTATTATCACTTCTAAAAAAGGGACTCTCAATTTTTAGAGCTGGTGATTTCATACTCTTAATAGAATTAATTGGTAAGGTAGATTTTATAATTCGGCATGTTGGACAGTTCATTTCATCTAAACCATGTATGCACGGCATTTTTCTAGTTCTCTCATTTATTCAATTTCTATAGTATTTCCAATTATTAGTATCTTTTATTCTTTTTTATTATAATTTCTAAAACTTTGGAATAATACGTTGTTTATAATTCATTTTTAAAAACTTTATAAATATAATCTAACTTTAATTAATGTTTACACATCAATTTAAAAAATTATAATCTGATCATGAAGAATCATGAAAAGTGTAATTAAGATAGCAGAATGGCAAGTTGATGAAGATAAGGCTTGGTTTAAGCAATGGTGGCCAGAAAACACACCTAAGAATTATTCTTTTGAGAAAATATCATTAGGAGAGTTTTTTGAAAGACAAAGAAAGAAATATACGAATGACAATATGATGTGGTTTTTAGAGACATGGATGACTTATGAGGAAGCAGGACAAATTATGGATTCTTTAGCAACAGCTCTTAATAATTTAGGTGTGAAGAAAGGAGATGTCATAGCATTCTTAATGCCTAATAGTTTTCAATATGTAATATCTTTTTATGCCACAGTTAAATTAGGTGCTATAGCTACAGGAATTAATCCAACATATAAGCCCTTAGAAGTATTACATCATCTTAAATTGACTGGTGCTAGAGTATTAATCACTTTTGATTTCCTCTATGAGGAATTAGTTCATCCAATAATTAGTAAATCAAACATAGAAATGGTAATTTATACTAATATTGCTGATTTAGCGTCAGGACTTCCAGGATGGAAAAAAGGGCTTGGAAAAATGTTCCATAAGATTCCGAAAGGGAAAGTTGATTTTCCAAGTGCTATTAATTTCTTAGATCTTCTTGAAACTGAACCAGACCTTCCAAAAGTGGATTTTGACCCAACTGAACATACAGCTACATATATTATGACTGGTGGAACAACAGGAGTCCCTAAAGCTACAATACTAACGCATTTTAATTTAGTTGCAAATGCAACTCAAGCAGTATTATGGGTTGGAGGAGAAGACCCAGGCGTAGGGGATATTGGAGCATTACCATTATTCCATTCATTTGCTATGACCGCAGTGATGAATGCTGCAATAGCTTTAGGTGGTTGGATGATGCTATTTCCAAGGCCTCCCGCAACTGAAGAATTTTTAATAGAAATTAATCATATCCCTGCTCCAAAGGGACTGTTTTATGCAGGTGCTGAAATACTCTTTAAAAGGATTGCCGATTTTCCACGTCTTGACAAATTTCCAGAATTAATGGGAAGATTGAGACTTTCTATCTCAGGTGCGGGTCCTTTACACGCTCCAGTTCGAGAAGCTTTTGAAAAAAGTACTGGTGGACGGATAGTAGAGGGTTATGGACTTTCAGAAGCAAGTCCTGTTGTCAGTGCTGGGAACTTATTTGGTGAAAGTCCTGATGGTGTAATAGGAATGCCATTTCCTGGTACAGATTGGGGTATTTTTGATGTAGATGATTTTGAGAAAGGACCAATAGCTGATGGTACAAAAAATTCAAAATACGGTGAGGAATATACCGGTGAATTGTGTGTATGTGGTCCTCAAGTAATGAAAGGATACTTAGGACAACCAGAGGAGACCGCAGATACTTTAAAAACTTGGGATGGTCGAACTTGGCTACTTACAGGTGATATTGGATTTATGAATGAGGATGGCACTGTAGCACTTAGAGATAGAAAGAAACAATTAATTAAAGTGGCGGGTCATTCGGTCTTTCCAGCTGAAGTTGAGACTATACTTATGAGCAATGAAGCCGTTTCGGAAGCTGCTGTAGCAGGACTTCCTGATCCAAAAGGAAAAGTTGGCGAAATAACAAAAGCATGGGTTGCTTTAAAGCCTGAATATAAAGGTAAAATAACCGAAGAAGAATTAATAGCATGGACAGAAAAAAATATGACAAAATGGAAATGCCCTGCTATCATTGAGTTTGTTAATGAAGTACCTAAAAATATTTTAGGAAAAGTTCAGAGACGTGTATTGCAAGAAGCAGATCCTTTATACAAGAAATAAATTATTTTATTTATCTTTTTTTCCAGAGATTTCAACTATAAAAAAGTTGTGTCTTCAAATTTCAAGTTTGTAGGTTTTCAAATAAATTTTAATTTCTATTTTAATTAAAATTCAATATCCTAAAATAAACAATTTATTTTACTGAAACACTAAAATCTAATAATGACAAAAGGAATCATTATCTCTGGCGGTTGGGGAACGCGTTTACGACCTTTGACATGCACTATTCCAAAACCTTTAATTCCGATAGTTAATAAGCCAGTAATAGAGCGTCAAATACTTTTACTGAGAGCAGCAGGAGTAACTGAGATAATTTTAGCAGTGAGCGTTATGGCTGATGTTTTAAAAAACCACTTTAAAGATGGTAAGGATTTTGGAGTAAATATTCAATATACAGACGAGAAAGTGCCAATGGGGACTGCAGGTGCTATAAAGCTAGCCGAGGATTATTTGAAAGATGATAATTTTTTTATGCTTAATGGAGATGTCGTCTTAAACTTTGATTTTAGTCAGATGATTAAAAAACATGAAATATGTAAGGGAATTGGATTAATTGCTAGTAAAGTTGTAGAAGATCCATCGCGGTATGGTGTACTGATAGTTGATAATGAATCAAGTAAAATTAATAAATTTCTAGAAAAGGATGAATATGTCCCTCCTGAAGGAAAATATGTTCCGATGCCGATTAATGCAGGGGTTTATCTCTTAGAACCAGCTATTTTCACTTATATTGAACCTGCGAAAAAAGTATCAATCGAAAGGGAGGTTTTTCCTAAACTTGCTGAAGAAGGCAATTTGTACAATTATGCAATAACAGGTATCTGGAAGGATATTGGAAAACCCGAAGAACTATTAGAAGGTAATCTTCAGATGATGAATGAAATCTTACAGGATTCAAATAACAAACAGAAAAATTTAATCGATGATAGCCTTGATATTGATGGAAAAGCTCTAATTTACCCTTCTGTCGCTATAGGAAAAAATGTGATATTGCGAAAAAATTGTGAAATAGGGCCTAATGTAATAATTGGGGATAATGTATATATTGGGGATAATACTAAAATAAAAGAAACGTTAATCTATGACAACGCTTATATCTCAGAGAATGTAAATATCGAAAAAGCTATAATTTCTGATAATTGTGTAATTAAAAACAATGTTATATTAAAAGGGAACGACCAGAATTTAGTAATATTAGCTTCTTATGTGCAAGTTTTAGAGGGTATTAAATTGATTGCTCCCTCAAATGATTCTATTACTGTTTGTCATCATGAAGTTGTGAGTGAAGATATTGAAATTTACTGAATCTCCTCGCGAAGTTTTATGATCTTTTTCTTCAGTTTCTTAATTCTGGAATCAGAAATATTGAAAATTAAGAAACTTTCTAAAATCTTTAAAGCTTTTTGATAAAAATTAATGCTATGTATATAATCTCCATTTTTTTCAGCATTTTCTCCAGCTTCTAATGCAAAATCTAATTCTAATTGTTTCTCCTTTTTGTCGAGATTTAAAACCGATTGAGAAATTCGCGTAATTTCGTCTTTAAGGTTAAATTCCTTTGCTACATAAAGAGCTTTCTTATACTCTTTTTGCGCAACCTGATAAGCTAGAGTCTTTTCAGCATCCTTTCCTTTCTTAAGGAATTCTTTTATTAATTTACTTGCTGTTAAGATACTCATTTCATCAAAATTTACTTGTAAATCTTCAATTCCAGAATCATTTGTAATTAAAGATGAGATTGGTTTAAATTTTGCTACTTTTTCGGAGGTAATCTCCTCTTTCATTTCCATATCGCTCACAACAGTTTCAAGGTTTATAGGAACAAATATATTGTTTTCTAGAAGCTGATAAATCTCATAAAGAATAAGATTTGCTTCAAGATTTACAATTTTCTTAACTCTATTAAGTAGATTATTAATATAAAAAAATGTTTTAGAAACTAGAAGTTCTTTAGCCAAATCTAAGATAGCTTTTTGGATTTTGTTTTGATTTATTTTTTCTATTTCACTTGGACTAATACTATGCGCTAATGACATAGGAAATACTAACTTAATATTAAAGGAATCTACCAAATATTCAATCATGTTCTCGGGCTTAAAAATCCCAGAATCTTTAAAATTATTTATCTCATCATGGAACAGTTCCTCAAATTCCTGTATAAACTGCATTACAACAGTTCGAGTAGTATCAGAGGCTTTTTGATCTAGAATCAAGCAAAGTCTTACAAATTCTCCGTTTTTTAGTAAGATGTTGAAATTTTGATATTGAAATTCATAGAATTGTTGATCTATGAGTTTACTTGACCCATTTGATGAAACCGATTCTGATTCTGAGAAAGTAATATTCGCTTGAATAAAACCACTTAACAAATCTGCATCTATCTCAGCACCAGAAACAGAATAATTTAATAATTTCAAACCTGACTCTTTATCCATCAAAACGATATGTCTAATATTCAATACATCGGAAAATTTTTGCCAGATAATTTCTCGCTCCACTTGGAGATGTCTTTCATATGAATCTAATTCAAATACTTCTAGATTTGAATCAACCTCAAACCCAAGCTCCTTAAGTTTCTTCTTGAGACATGACATACAAGATTTAGGATATTTTGAACAGTTGGACTTACTAATTCCACAATTAAATCCTAATTGATTGATCTCAAAATAAACCATAAAAACCCCTTATTACCCAACTGCAATATTATTTCTACTTCTTTTTCTTATAATGAAATAAGTAGGTTTTAAACTTTTAAAATTGAGTAATTATTATTATAATTTTTTATAATAAAGAGAATATTTATTTTTTAAATTGAGAATTTATAAAATGTAATAACTTATGGCACAATAGTGTTCCTGAAATTATAAAAACTCATGAGGTTAAAATGGAAGAACTTAAAGAAAGAGGTCTTAAAATCTATAATTCGATCTTTGAGGGAAAGAAATCTGTTGAGATTGAAGAAATCGAATATCCTATAAAGAAATTTTCAAGTGGCATAAAATATGTTGATTTATTCGGATATCGATTTATAGAGCAAAATCGCAATAAAAAATCAGAATGGGGTAAAAAGGCGAGAGAAGGTCATAAAATCATGTGGATTATTAAAGGAAG
>JBHLOJ010000154.1:3943-6086 GCA_048940605.1 Promethearchaeota archaeon | reverse complement strand
AAAGCCGCAAAATTCTTGGCAACATCCTCAGTTCTGGTAAAGAAAGGAATATTATACTCACCATATAAACGTAGCATTTCTAGAGCGTCTTCACTTTCCATCACTGAATAGAAGAAAATGGGTTTCGGGAATTTTGCTATACGTTCTAACATTGGTTTCATAAAATTCATTGATCCATCACGTCCCATTGGACCACCTGGCATTGATGTAAACAATCCTTCTATTTTAGGTTCTTCTAAAACAGCTTTTTGAATTACTTCCATAACGTTTCCAGAAGAACCCATCATACGAAAAGGATTTGGTTCTTTTTCATTTATTTTTTTTCCAGATGAAGCTTTCTCAGTACTTTTGGCTTTTTTAGTCGCATCCATCATTGCTTTTTCCATTGTAGGCCAAGAATCAACGAGAGCAAAACGGTTTGGAGGCATCCAGTCAGGGAATACACTTTTAAGAATATTATAACTCTTTTCACCAAATTCAGGAAACTTTAAACCATATTTCACAGCAACGTCTCCCATTACTGTTCCCATACCTCCACTCCCAACAACAAGAGCGATATTTCCTTTCTTGGGAAATTTTTTACCGGATTTATACATCATAGAAAACGTTCTTAGAAATTGGAACATTTCAAAAAAGTTATCTGCTTGTATAACTCCTGCTTGTTTAATAATTGCATTAATTAACCTTTCATTTTCAGCTAAAGCGCCTGTGTGACTAGAAGCTGCTTTCATCCCTTGGCTTGTTTTTCCTCCTTTAACAAGGATAATAGTTTTTTTGGGTGATTGTTTTGCTTTTCTACATAAAGAAATGAACTTTCTAGGTTCTTTAAATGATTCTAAATATATTGCAATGACGTTCACAGTGTCATCCTCTAATATATACTCTAAAAATTCATTTTCTCCCAAGTCCATCTTGTTTCCAATTGAAACTATATACCTAAATCCTAAATTTGGGTACTGACGAAAGATTAATGGTGCTATTCCTCCATTCAAGAAGCCACTTTGGGTGATAATAGCAGCATTACCTCTTTTATAATGCCTTAAAGTAAATTGACCCGTGAAGAAACCTCCTTTTTTATCATCATAATCCCCATCAATACGACTGATTCCCATACAGTTAGGACCAATAATACGTAGCTTGGAGAAATTTTCAGTAACAACTGCAATTTCATCCCTTAGTTTTAAACCTTCTATTCCCACTTCCTCAAAACCAGCACTTTGTATTATAGCCGCTTTTATTCCTTTCTTGACACAGTCTTTTATAATATCAGTTACAATACGATTATTTACATAAAAAATGGCAAGATCTACTTCACCTTCAATATCTAAAACAGATTTTTTAAATTTGAAACCATATATTTCATCTTCTTCACTATAGTTGGGATTAACAGGATAAATCTGACCTTTGTAGCCATTTGAGTGTAAATTTTTAACTATACGGTTTCCTCCTTTCATTGGAACCCTTGAAGCACCGATTACTGCAACTGATTTTGGATTATAAAATAAATCGACAGTTTCAATGACTGAATTATTCATCTCTTCCATCCATTATCGGACAATATAACAAAAAATTGTCTTTTCAATTCTATAATATGTTCAAAATATTTGATTATTTAAGATTTTTTCTATGAACCCTCATAATACATAACATTATAGAATGAAATTGTAAATTCTAAGTCTGACAACACTGAAATAATTATAAAAGATAAAATCAAAATACATTATATACAAGAATATGGTTTTAAAAAATGAAAGTGGAAACAATCTCAATTAATCTAATGAACCGTACTATGTATCACGCTAAATCTTCTGGTATAGACAAAATGGAGCTCGAGAAAAAAGGTTTTTTTCCAAGTGCCTTAGGATATATCGAAGAATACTGTACCAAAAACGGATTTGATATTATTAATGTACATGGTTCTAATAATAGAGTTTACGAGCTCATCAAACGCTAAATTATTTCCTTTTTTTTTTTTATTAATAGCTTAAATTGAAACTTTCTTTGATTAATTTAGTAGATTTAATTAAAAATTAAGTAAAAGAGAGATGATTTAAATGCGAACTTTTATGATTTGTAAGAACGTTCATCGTTCAGAAATTCCTGACAGGTTCAAAGAGTATGATAACCGATCTTATGACGAAGA
>JBHLOJ010000154.1:1428-3843 GCA_048940605.1 Promethearchaeota archaeon | reverse complement strand
CATATAATCGTTGGTGTTAAAAATCTCAAAAAGTCTAACGGGATTACTACTTTAGCTTGGGATATGGGGAATGTACTTTCTGATGTGCTATTTTTTGAAGGTGAAGTAATTATTGGATATGAAGGGCCCAGAGATAGAGAATCATTTGGTTATGATCATTCCTATTGTCTTGTGTTTTCAAATAGGTGATGGAAAAAAACTATGTTAAAATTAAGCAAAAAAAAAATAATTTATATTTTAATGTAAAGCAACTTCAGATTTCTTATAAAATTGATCATTTACAATCTCATTATTTACTTTCTTTATTAAGTCATCAATATCGCCGAGATTTAAAGCTTTTGCTATTTCTCCAAAACCATCTTTGAATTCTTTTGGGCGTTTACCTAAACTCACCCCACCATCAACCACAAGTGCATGTCCATTAATAAATGTTGAGTCATCACTTGCCAGCCATAAAGCGGCTTTAGCTATGTCTTCAGGAAGTCCTGCTCGAGGGATGGGTTGCATATCTTTAAACGGAATTTTTAACATTTCTGCAAGTCTTTCTGAAGCGCCTTGATCAAGACCTAAACCTCTCCCAAAAATTGCGGTAGCAATTCCTCCAGGGCATATACAATTCACACGAATATTGGATTCTCCTAATTCCATTGCAACAGAATGAGTAAAATGAATAATGGCTGCTTTTGCCGCACTGTAAACATGTGGACCCAACCCAGTCCCCATTCCAGCTACGCTAGCAGTGCTAATAATGCTTCCCGATCCTTGATTTTTCATAATAGGGGTAGCATACTTTATTCCAATAAAAACACTTCTAAAGAGTACATCTATAGTCTCATCAAAAGCTTTAACGGGAATTTCTTCAATATATCCATTAGCACCGCTGATACCTGCATTGTTAAAAATACAGTCTAAACGTCCAAACTTTTCTATCGCTAATTCAATAGCTCCCTTAATATCTGATTCCTTTCTTACGTCGCCATGAAAAAAGATAGCATTTTCTCCAAGCTCATCACTTAATTTTTCACCATTTTGAGCTAGAATATCAAGGAATACTACTTTTGCTCCTTCTTCAACGAATAACTTCACGGAGGCTTTACCAATACCACTTGCTCCTCCGGTGATTACTGCAACTTTATTATCTAATTTTCCGATTGTAATTTCACCTTTTTAAGTTTATACAAATAAAAATCTAATTTTTAAAGTTGTAACAAAAAATTAGGGAAATATAATTTATATAATTTTCCGAAAATTATCTGAAAAGCATTTTATTGATTAAATATAAAACAAAAATTGGAGAAAATGAAATCAATAAGTAGTAAAAAACAAAAAGAAAAGAAAATAATTAATTATAGTGTTTATTAAACATTATTGTTCTTCATAAAATGGGGATCCCGCTTTCATAAAACGATTTAAATGACGCATTGATGCTACAATTTTTCCTGTTTCTTTTTCTTCTAAGGTAGAATCAAGCCATAAGTATTCTGTCTTTTTTGATGCCCCTATACAAGAAAATTTTCCCTTAGCAACATAAGGAACACCAATGAATGCTGGTCCGTTTATATTCCTGATTTCAGTCGCCCCGTAGAACGGAACAGCTTGGTATTCTTCGGTAGCAGTATGCGCAAAATCAAAAGCCATAGCCTCAAACATTGCAGTTGGATATATAATTGGGTTTCCCCAAGGAGATTTATCTTTATAATATTCCAATTGGTCGGTTATTCTTCTTAATCCTCTATTTGCATCTTCCTGTGTAAGTAAAATATCTCTAGCAGGAAGCTCATCCCCAACTTTATGTCTCATGAGAATACGTAACTCTTCTGGTGGGCTATTTCTTAGTTCTACAGCTTGTAAATATGAAGGTTCTTTAGGGGAACCTATTGATACTGTTCCAGTCATTATTTGTTGTCCCGTTTTTAATTCGGCCCATGCTTTTACTTGCACATCTTTCGTGTCAATAGGTAGCATCTCTTCAGTTGTATCTGGGGGCAATTCAATAATTGCTCTAACTTCTTCTTTGTCAACTGTTGCAAATGTGTAATACATACTAACGGTTCCCTGCTCGAACCAACGATCACCAAATATTTTCTGGGTCAAAGGTGCGAACATGCTTAAATGTATAGTTCCCTGTATTGTTCCACCACGCATACCAACACTTTTGGCTACGTCATCATCATGAATTGATGTAGTACTGGCTCTAGCAAGATTTTCTGGTGCTCGCCAACCTCCGAAAATTTTACCCTCCTTAATTTCAATATCATTTGCCATACAAGCTTTACCTATTCCTATTTAATTTTGATAAATTGAGATATTTTATTTAAGTATTTTTTAAAAAACTACTATATCACTATTAAGTTTAAATCTTAAAAAAAAATAATTATTTTGAACTGAATCAATCTAATTTATTGGAATCACTTA
>JBHLOJ010000154.1:0-1328 GCA_048940605.1 Promethearchaeota archaeon | reverse complement strand
ATTTCCCAAATCAGAGACAACTGCGATTCCAGCAATTTTAGTATTAGCTTCAAATGCAGCTATTCCAATATCGTCAACAATCTTTTTTATTTCATCCATAATTATCTGAAATTAATCTTCGGTTAAAAACTAATAATTAATAGATTAAGAAAAAAAAAGTTGGGGAAAAAATTTGAGACTAGACTATGAATGATACTGCCTTTTTTAAAGCTTTTTCCGCGTCTTTTATTGTATTTTCGATGATATCTGCAACACTCTCGATTTGGTCTATAACTCCTATGCTTTGCCCTAACAAGACATAACCATTTTCAATATCACCATCAAAGATTGCAAAAGCTGCAATTGTATCTCTTCTTAATTCTTCAGCAAGCTGTTCTTGAGATATAGCAGAACGGTGATCTACTAATGCTTTTTCTTCTGCCATTTTTTCCTCTTTACTTTTTACTAAGCCTTTTGCCATAGCAAATTTGTTCTTCCAGAGTCTAATAGTTCCTAGACCCCCAGTCCTCACAATCGTGTCTTGGGCTTTAGCAGGTGGGACAATATTTTTATAATTTTCATGAAATTCACTATCTTTCGAAGCAATAAATCTTGATCCCATAGCAATACCTCCTGCACCAAGAGCTAAAGCCGCAGCCATACCTGCTCCTGTTGCAAAACCACCGCATGCGATCTTCGGAATATCTGGGTGACTTTGATGAACCTGTTGCAATAAAACCAAACCTTGAACTTTTTCATATGATTGGTGACCTCCCCCTTCAAAACCTGTAACCACAAGACCATCACATCCTGCCGTAACACATTTATCAGCTAACCAGAGCGCGGGGGCAACATGGAAATGTTTAACTTGTGAAATTTCCCTTAATTTCTGGAAATCTTTGTTTTGAGGCATTCTTGATGCTGAACCCGCACTAGTGAGTGCGTATAGGCATTGTTCTTTCAATTTAGGATTCCCCATAATATGTTTAGCGGTTTCGGAGATCAATTTGTCGCAATCTACTGTAAGTCTTGAAGTTCTTATATTGAATCCAAAAATGCCATCAGTATGTTCAACTACATAATCAAGATTTTTTTTCATTGCAGTTATAGCACTTACCTCTCTACCATCCATAGACTGATTAGCGTGAGAGATCATGCCAAGCCCACCAGCTTCTGCGACCGCTATTGCTAATTCAGTTGTTCTGAAAGGACCCATAGCGGCACTTGCAATTGGATACTTTATCCCAAACATTTCGGTTATATTTGTTTTTATTGTCAAAAAACATCACCTTCTATTCTATCTGAATTACACACTAAATAAAACTATCCTTTTATGATTGAAATTTTCT
>JBHLOJ010000153.1:0-6140 GCA_048940605.1 Promethearchaeota archaeon | reverse complement strand
CAAATTCATCGATAATTCTATAAATCTCATCAATTAGATCCTCAACTAATATAGTTTTTTGTTCTTCAGAGATCATGTTTTTAACAGTTACTCGATTCTTTTCCATTTCATCTGGTCCAACAATTAAAGAAATTATAACTCCTAGTTCACTAGCTCTTTTTAGTTGATTCTTTAGGTTTTTAAACCGATAATCAATAATACATGGAAAATCTTCTTGTCTTATAATACGAGCAAGATCTAAGGCATATATAGATACGTCTTCATTTAGAGATGCAATATAAATTGTATCTGAAGAATCTTTCTCTTTGATATCTTCTGGAATTAAATTATATGTGTTTAGAAATAAATATAGAGTATAAACACCCATACCAAATCCAGTGCCAGTTATTTTCTCATCCGAAAAAATTGAGAGAAGATCATCATATCTTCCACCTCCAAATATACTTCTTTTGTTTTCAGTTCCCGTATCATACACTTCATAAATAATTCCTGTATAATAATCTAGACCTCTTACTGTACTTGAGGAAAATTTGCAGTAATCCGATATACCTGTTTCTAATAACAGCTTTTCAAACTTGATAAGCTCAAGATATCCATTAGATTCAAAAAATTCATCAGGAATGACATCAAACCGCTTTAATAACTCATCAACACTCTGAGCATCTTTCAGTTTTAATATACTTTGAATAATTACCTCATTTTGAAAGGTCTCAATAATAAATTTTTCAAATTCTTCTGCTTCCATTTTGTCTGATTTATCAAGTATTTTGTAAACGAGAGGTATCTTTTCTTCACTTAGTTTAATTAATACATTAAGAACTAAATCCATGAAACGTCGACTATTATAATAAATTTGGAATTGCTCTGCGGATGCTCCAAATTCAGTGAAGATGTCCACAATTATATTAAAGATTTCAAGGTCACCATATAGACTTTCCTCACCTAGAATGTCAAAATTCGGTTGTTTAAATTCCCTAAGACGTCCTCTTTGGGGTCTTTCATATCTGAAACATGTTGGAATACAAAACCACCTAATAGGTTTTTTAAGTTCTTGACTTTTTTTTGCCACCATTCGAGCTAAAGAGGGTGTAAGTTCTGGAATTAATATTAGTTTCTCACCTTTCTTCTTTTCTACAATAAACGATTGCTCATTTACTAATTCTTTTGATGATTTTGCAGCAAAAATTTCAATCGGTTCTATTTGTGGAGTTTCATATTCTTCATAACCATATCTCTCTGCTACATCTCGTAGTGTATTAATAATCCAATTGTATTCTCTCAATTCAGCAGGATAATAATCTCTCATTCCTCTAAGCGGTTCTTTTGAAAATTTCTTTGACATCAAATCACATCTAATTTCAATATCTATTATTAAAAACTAAAAGAAAGGTTTACAAATATTTTTTTCTATTTAACAATAAGCTTTTTCTTATTTCTCAGATGAAATTAATTTATATTTATTATGATTTAACTACATTTTTGGAGTATCCCTATTGTCTCAAGAAAAGCTTTTTAAAGATATGATAGATTCTATTGTTAATTTAGATGAAGAAACAGCATTAAAATTAGCAAATAAAGCAATAAGTGATAATATGAACTTAATGGATGTCATAGAAAAAGGTTATGCCGCTGGTATTCGAAAAGTAGGAGAATTATGGGAAGAAGGTGAGTATTTCCTCCCTGAATTAATGAGAGGAGCACAAATAATGCAAAATTGTTTAGACTTAATTATTCCTCATCTAAAGAAAGGAAATGAAGGAATTTCACAGGGTACCGTTGTAATAGCAACAATTGAGGGAGATATTCATTCTATTGGAAAAACTATTGTAGGTACAATGTTGAGAGCTTACGGTTTTAAGGTTTTTGACCTAGGTGCTGATGTTCCTGCTGAAAAAATAGTTGATTTCGCAATCGAAAAAGAAGCAGATGTAATTGGAGTTTCTGCTCTTTTAACAACTACTATGTTTGGACAGAAAAAGATTATTGAAATATTAAAGGAACGCAATTTGCTTCAAAAGTTCAAAGTAATTTTAGGAGGTGCTCCAGTTACAAGTTCTTGGGTAAATGAATGTAACGCTGATGGATTCGCAGAAAATGCTATAGATGCTGTAAAATTAGTTAAATCATTAATTAATCAATAACATTACAATATATATAGGTAAAGAAAATGTTATTTCACGATTGGTTAAAAGATGATTCGAAGATTATCCTTTTTAATGGTGCAATGGGAACTGAACTTATTAGAAGAGGATTAAAACTGGGGAAACTCCCAGATATATTAAATATCGAAAATCCAGATATGGTTATAGAAATTCACAAATCTTATTATGAAGCAGGATCAGATATGTGCCAAACGAATACCTTTGGTTCAACTCCCTTAAATTTAAGAAGGCATGGGCTTGAAGAAAGAATAAATGAGATTATAGAAAAAGCACTAGATAATATTCGAAAGGCTTGTCTTCCAGGACGTTTAATAGTAGCTGATGTGGGTCCAACAGGCGAATTTCGTCCACCAGTAGGTAATGCTACAAGTGAAGAATGGCAATCTAGTTTTAGTTCTCAGGCAAAATTATTAGAAAAAGGTGTTGACCTATATCATATTGAAACCATTTCAGATTTAGAAGAAATGCTAAGTGCTATTCGTGCAATAAAAGAGGTTTCAAATAAACCTATTATTGCTTCAATGACATATAAAAAAACAAAGAGAGGATTCTTCACAATAATGGGAGATCCCTTGGAAAAATGCATTAAATCATTAGAAAATGAAAATGTGGATGTAATTGGATCAAATTGCACACTTGGTTCAAGTGATATGCTTGATTTAGCAAAACAAGCTATTAGTATGACAAATTTACCGATATCTGTAAAACCTAATGCTGGACAACCAAGGATAGAAGGTACTAAGACATATTATGATCAACCTATTGAAAATTTTGTTCAAGACATTCAAGAAATGATTATTTTAGGAGTAAAAATAGTTGGTGGTTGCTGTGGCACAACTCCAAAGACTATTAGTGAGATTCGAAAAGTAATTGATTTAATTTAAAAAAAAAGTACAAAAGAGTAATTATATGCCAATTATCAGGCCAAAGATTCGTATATTAGATGAGGAACATAAGAAATTAATTTTGGAGGAGGCTAAATCAATTATAGAAACGCAAGGAGTTTTCATTGAAAACCAACAAGCAATCGAAATGTTTGAACAACTTGGTTTAAACCATGAAGATACGCGATATCGTATTCCCTCAGATTTGGTAGATAAATGTTTAAATTCAGTTCCTCATCAAATTACTTTGTTCGATCGAGAGGGAGAGGAACATATCACACTTAAAGAAGATCAGGTACATTTTGATCCAGGTTCAGCAGCTATCTTCATACTTGATGAAACTACAGGAAAAATAAGAGAAGGACAATCTAAAGACTTTATTCGATTTTCTAAGGTTGTTGAACAGCTTAAATATATCGAAGCTCAAAGCACAGCATTGATTTATCAAGATGTTCCGAAAGATGCACAAGATTGGCATCGTTTATATCTTGCATTATCTAATTGTTATAAACCTATAGTAACTGGAACTTTCAGAAAAGAAAGTTTTTCTATAATGAGAGAAATCTTATTAGCATGTAGGACCTCTGAAGATGATTTAGCTCAAAAACCATTAGCTATTTTTGATGCTTGTCCCAGTCCTCCATTGAAATGGTCAGATCTAACTACACAATCGTTAATTGATGCTGCTAAAAGCATGATACCTTCTGAATTTGTATCAATGCCATTAGCGGGAGCGAATGCCCCAATTACTCTTATTGGTTCAATTACTCAACATTGCGCTGAATGCCTAGCAGGAGTAGTGATTGTTCAAATAGCAAAGCAAGGGGCTCCATTAATTTGGGGTGGATCCCCAGCTGTATTTGATATGAAACATGGGACAACTCCTATGGGTGCTATTGAAACAATGATGATTAATCTTGGAGATATTGAAATCGGTAAATACTTAAAATTGCCAACTCATGCTTATATGTCGCTTAGTGATTCTAAGATCCCAGATAGCCAGGCCGGTTTTGAAGCGGGAATGGGTGCATTACTCGGAGCTCTCGGAGGGATTAACATGATTTCTGGTCCGGGGATGTTAGATTTTGAATCTACTCAAAGTATTGAAAAACTTGTTGTTGATAATGAAATTGTAGGAATGGTAAAAAGATTTATTGAGGGAATTAAGGATTATGGAGCGCCATTTGCCTCAGAAATTTTGAAAGATTATGAAGATAAAGAAGAATTACTTTCTCATCCATCAACTTTAAAATATTTTAGAAAAGAATTGTTTCTTCCTAGTAATATAATAGACAGAATGACTCGAGAGTCATGGAGGGAAAAAGGTTCTAAATCAACAAGGAAAAGAGCAAAGGAAGAAGCCAATATACTACTTATTAAACCTTCTGTTAAACCTATAGATGAATTATTGCAGAAAGAGTTGAATAAAATTGCTTCAACATATATAAAATAAATTATATTTATACAATTCCAAATGGATATTCTTAAATGACAGGAAAAACAATTGCAGAAAAGATTTTATTAGCACATAGTCTTTCAGGAAATGAAATCAAACCAGATGATATTATAAATGCAAAAATCGATCTAATTATGAGTCATTTTGGGACTGCAAAAGTATCTTCGGATTTTAACAAAATTAGAAATCCTAAAAAAAGAAAAGTATTTGATCCGAATAAAATTGTTGTGATATTTGACCACTACAATCCTGCTCCAACTGAAAGATGGGCTGCGATTCATGACATGATTCGAAATTTTGTCAGAAAGCAAGGAATCGCAAATTTTTATGATATCAAAGAAGGCATTTGTCATCAGGTTCTACCTGAAAAAGGTCACGTTAAACCTGGAATGTTGATTGTGGGAGGAGATAGCCATACTACAACATACGGTGCATTCAATGCGGCAAGTTGTGGTGTTGGGAATACTGATCTTTTTTATGCATATGTGAAAGGAGAATTATGGTTTAGAATACCCCATACAATAAAATTCAATATTTCTGGCAAGCTTCCTTATAACGTGATGAGTAAGGATATAATCATCAAAATAGCAGGAGATTATTCAGCTGAAGTTGCTAACTATAAGTCAATAGAATTTACAGGGAAAACAATGGAAAATTTAAGTATTGCCTCTCGAATGACAATGTCTAATTTTGCTTTAGAGTTGGGAGCAAAATTTGCATTTGGGGTTCCTGATCAAAAGGTAATAAATTGGGTTAAAGAAAAAACTAATGAATCCTTCGAGTTAGTAAAACCTGATTATGACGCCACATATGAGAAATTATATGAAATGGAAGTTAACGATTTAGTGCCTCAAGTTTCTTGTCCACATACAATTGATAATGTAAAATCTGTTTCTGAAGTAGTAGGTACAAAAATTAATCAAGCATTTCTAGGTTCTTGTACAAATGGAAGGTATGAAGATCTAGAGGTTGCCGCAAAGATTTTGGAAGGAAAAGAAATTCATAAAGATGTTCGAATGATAGTGACACCAGCTTCAAAAACAATCTGGTTAGAAGTTGCAAAATCTGGGGTCGCTGAAATTTTATTAAATGCAGGCGCCATTATTACTAATCCTAGTTGTGGTGCTTGTTTTGGTGGTCAAGGAGGTATTCTTGGTCCTGGTGAAGTATGTATTTCTAGCTCAAATAGGAATTTTCAAGGTCGAATGGGAAGTATTTATTCAAAAGTTTATTTAGGATCACCAGCAACTGTAGCTGCTTCTGCATTAAAAGGGGAAATAGCTGATCCGAGAGATTTTTAAAAGGTGATTGAAAATTTCACGAAAAGTTAGAGAGTATAAAGATGTTATAAAAGGTAATGTATGGGTTTTTCCGGATAATGTTGATACTGACGCTATCTCACCGAGTCAATATATAAATGATCCAAAAGAAATGGCAAAACATACATGTGAAACTATAAATAAAGATTTCGCAAGTAAAGTAAAGGATGGCGATATTATAGTAGCGGGAAGATATTTTGGATGTGGGTCAAGTCGAGAAACAGCACCAACAATTCTGCAACAAAAAGGAATCGTTGCTATAATTGCAGAATCATTTGCTCGTATATTTTATCGATCCTCATTTGCTCTTGCTCTCCCT
>JBHLOJ010000152.1:0-6189 GCA_048940605.1 Promethearchaeota archaeon | reverse complement strand
TATGTTCAGGTATAGCTAATGCTACACTTGGAACGTGGGCAATCTTTTATTTAACTACAAAAATAGATAGTGTTGATTCTGAATTAATAGTCACAACTATGTATATAATAGCGGGAAGTGGTGCTCTCCCTGGGGCCATTATCGGAGGAAGATTAGGGGATAAGTATTTCAGATCTGGAAAATTAAAAGGGCGAGTTGTAGTTTCGTTTATTGGTCTTATCGTAGGCATTTGTCTCTCCTTAGGGTTTTACTTAATACCATTCTTTACTGAATCAGCGCTTCAAATTGTCTTTTCTTGGATACTTTTTGTGATAATGGGTTATTTAGGATTTTTTTTTGTAGCTTTTACTGCTGGAAATCAATTTGCTATTTATACAGAAGTATCATTACCGGAAGTTAGGAGTACAGCGAATGCTATGAATGGTTTAATGGTAAATGTTGGGGGTATTATTGGGAATTTGTTGTTCTCTTCCATGATAGAAAGGAATGAATCATTGTTGCCTTTTGCTATTTTTGTAGTACTAATTGTTTGGTTATGTGGATCAATATTTTGGATTATCCCGTACCATTATTATCCTAAAGAATTGAAAAAATGTAGAGATATTTTATTACAAAGGAGACTTGATTTAGAGAATAAATGATAAATGAAAAAGGAAAATCTAGGAGGAAAACTTATTCAAATAAACAAGTTTTTACTTCTATAATTAATATAATTTCTTTCCTCTAAATTTATATAATATTTGTGTACTTTTTTTTAGTTAAATTTTTAGAATAAGTAGAATTTATTTCTATTGAAGAAAGAACTATTATTATCCTTTAAATTACTAACGGAATGGTTGTATTGTCGGATATATTTAATGGATCAGTAGATAAGAACCCTAATGAAGAATTATGTGTGGTATACGTATTATATTTTGACGAAAAGAAGGGTCAAATTCCTTTATTAATGTATCCTGATGATAGACTTAGAAATAATAAAAGATATATGCGTCCAGTTAATTATCATCCCGTTTGGTTCTTAGAGTCTGCAGAACTCGACCATATAGATTTAGAATATAAAGGATATACTTTTTTTGGTAAAAAATTTTCGACTAAATCTGATAGACCTAAAAGAAGAGCTGGACTTGAAACAGAAACCCCTGAAACAATTGTACTAATCGTTTCTTTACCTATTGAATTAGAAATTTTTGGAGATGGACTTATTCGAAAATTAACTGAGGAACTTAGGAGTAAATTCGAAGATCAGTTTTTTGAAGTTATTGAAAGTGAAATCGCTAATGAAAATGTAATTAAAACTCCCAAAATTCTAGAAAGAATAACAAAGGGTAAAAAGATTAAAGTATTTATGAGAGAATTAATTGATAACACAGTTAAAAATTACTTTGCTAATGTCATTCAAAAAAAAACTGAATCTCCATCATTTAAAACTCAAAAAGCTATATCATATTTTGCTTTAAAAGGATTTAATTATTCACTTCTTAGCAATTTAAGAGGAGAAGACGCATTCTCGAATATTCAATTATTTGATTCGACAAAACAAGCAGATGAAGGTATCTTAACACCATTCCCAATTTCAATAAATAATATTAATTTTATTAGTAATAGTCAGGAAATTGAGATTACAGTTCAGAACAATACTAATAAGGAATTAAAAAATATTTATATAACAACTACTCATGTGAAAGAATTTTTTGAAAAAGAAGTAATGAGCCTAGAAGTCGAATTCTGGTTTCCTCAAGAAGAACTCTTGTTTGTATCTCCAATTGTACCTCATATTGATGAATATTTATTCACCGTCAATCAACGTGTTGATGATGGGGATTATATAAAAATTCTCACCCAGAGAATAGATTTAAAATTAATTAATAAAATATAAAATATAATGTGGAAATTAAAATGTCAGATGATGTGTTAAAAGAAGAAGATATAATTATTAGAAATTATCGTACATCAGATTATCAAGCAACCTTAGAAATTTTACAAAAGCTTAATAAGCTGTATGATATTGGTTTTGATGAAAAACAATGGAGAGAATCTTCTGGTTTAAGACAATTTAAACCAAATTTAAAACGAATAACACTTATTGCAGAATTAAAATCTAATGGCGAAGTAGTGAGTATGGGCGTAATTGAAGCTCAAAAAAATACTATAGGACAGTATGTTGGTCTTTTAGGTAACTGGGCGACAAAGGATGAATTTATTGGTAAAGGTGTTGGGAGACTCTTAGCAGACAGGGCAATTCAGATTCTCCAATCGTGGGGATGTGATTCCATCAGGATCGATCTTCCTTATAAAACTGATAAGAAGCTTCTTGATGTATTTGGGAAAACAGGATTCCATCCAATACTCATAGTACTTGAAAAAAGATTTTAAGGATTTTTGCAAATTCTTGTTATTTCTTATTTTAACCCAATGAATCCATAATCTAAGCTTTAAGGTGTACTATTAAATGTCAGAAAAAATATGGTTAAAAGCGGCTCAATTATTTGCAAAAGCAAGTGGAGATCCTTTTCTTCAGCCAAATGAAACATTAATTGAAATGCTAAAAGCTTTACTTAATGAGGAACAAGCGAAATTTATCTCAAATTTTCGGAAACCAATCTTAACACTTCAAAAATTAAAAGAAAAAAGTGGTATGGCTGAAGGATATTTAATCCAAATATTGAATTCTATGATGGATAAGGGATTGATTATGGATAAGCCTAATGAAAGTTCTGGTATCATCGAATATCATCTATTAAGACTAATTCCTGATATATGGGAATATTCTATAGTAAAAAAAGATGCTTTAGAAAAAAAGATAAAACTCGCACGTATTCATGAAAAAATGACTGACGAGGCAGTTGAGCAAACCCAAAAAAATTATACTGGAATTTTACCCCTTTTCAAAATACAATTTCCACCCATAGCAAGGACTATTCCAATTGAAAAAGATGTTGGGTTTCCCACAGAAGAAACACTTCCCACCCATCTTGCTTCTAAAGTAATAGATAATTCTAAGACAATCTCTCTGTCAGAATGTCCATGTAAGCTTAATAA
This sequence comes from Promethearchaeota archaeon, assembly GCA_048940605.1. Classification (GTDB taxonomy): domain Archaea; phylum Asgardarchaeota; class Lokiarchaeia; order Sigyniarchaeales; family SOKP01; genus Loki-b32. The sequence goes on along the minus strand of JBHLOJ010000152.1, from coordinate 3,150 downwards.
AAATCTTATCGAGGATCCGTGTAAAATAACAAATGAATTACTGAGATGCTTTCATTTTGGAAATACTGGGCGTTTTTTCATAGAGCATGGTTTCGGTGAACCAGTTTCAAAAGATAAAGCAAAAGAAATTTTAAAAGAAGCAGAAAAGGATGGATTAGTTCATAAAGTTTTCCATTACGATTTTGATCCTGATAAAGAAATAGAGGGATTATGTAATTGCTGTAAGTGTTGTTGTATAATTTTTGAAAGATATTATAGGGGTATCTGGCCTTTCCATACCATAACCTCATATATAGCAAGATTAGACAACTCTAAATGTAAAGGTTGTGGAATTTGTGCAGAAAAATGCCCAATAGAAGCCAATTCTTTATCTAAAGGTAAATCTCATATTGATGAGACTAAATGCATTGCATGTGGTATCTGTATTCATCATTGCCCAGAAAAGGCAAGGAAATTAGAAAAGACAGAGCAAAGGAACGTTTACATTCCCCCTTTAAAATTAAAAACAATAAATTTCTGAAGAAGATCGAAAAGATTAAGGCAAAAAATTATAATAATAGAGAATTAAGTATTTAAAATGTGTATAACACACAAAATCAAAATTTTAAAGAAGTGGAAAAAAAATGAATTATAAAATTAATTATAATAATAATAAGGGCACACAAATTAAACAAGCTATTAAAGTTTTGGCGAGTTGGATTGGAGAAGCAGATCCAAATTCAAGTAGCATTTTTACTTTTCTTACAATGCAAAATAATTCAAAAGAAATTCAAAAATTAAAATTAAATAAAGTAAATTATCTGAAAAAATTTGATGATTTTTTAATTTATAGTGATAATAAGGATATTCAAAATATAGAAAACCAGATCTTTATTTTAGCCGTAGGGGATCAAGGTCTTGCAAACGGAGTATACCATCTATATATGAAGTTAAAGGAACAACAAACACAAGATCCTTTTTCAATTAATTGGAATATTTTTGAGAGTCCATTCTTTGAAACGCGTTGTATGATGGTAAATATGCCTTATGAATTAGGTGATCTTTCTACTGAAAATTGGACGCTTTCACAATGGAAAGGATATTTTAATAGGCTTCGATCATTTAATTATACCTCAATTATGTTTCTAATGACTGCAACAGTAATTTATCATCCTGATTATGAAGAATTGGTTAAGAATTCGTGGAGATATGATGTTTACGATGAATTATTTGAATATGCAAAAGATATAGGTCTTGAAATTATTTTATTTCATGTTTTTGATGCGCTTCCCACCGAATTATGGATTAAATTTCCAGACATTAGAGCAGAAATTTTTCTTTATCATGGTATTACCCATTGTACCCAAAAGGGAAAAGAAGTTGGGGATAAACTCCTTAAATACTCACTTAAAAGATTCAAAAACATCTCAAGTCATGCATCGATTGCGTTCGAGGGTGGTGGATGTAATTGTGAATATTGTAGGAACAATCTTGCCGATCTGATTGTTGAATACTTGAAGTTTATTAAGGAAAACGGAAATTCAGAACGACTGTTTTTTATGACTTGGTTTGCGAATGTTAAAGAATATTTTGATGTTCCACCAATTAAAGGGCTCCGTGATCAATTATTTTCGAAACTTCCAAAGGAAGTTAAGATTATAGACATAACAAGAAAAACGCTAAAAATGGCTATAGAACAAGGTTACGAAGTATATGATTTTGTATTTTTGATTGATCCTGAAGGTGGTGTGGAGAGTCAAATGATTTTTCCAAAACCTCATATAAATTTGTTAAAAGAACGAATATCAGATTCAATTCAAGCATTAGGTTCAAATTTGAAAGGTATGGTCGGATATAGGGTATTACCTAAAACACGTTTTATTGATGATTATGCTCTTGGCAGATATCTTTGGAATCCTGAATTAACAGGGAATGATATCATCAGCGAAGTTGCAGGTTTGCTCTCATCTTCTATAAATGAAAAAAAGAGCGTAATAAATGCAATTCAATTACTTGAAGATTTTTGGAGTAGCTTTGATGGCAATAAATTAAAAGAAAGTAATAAAATTTTAAAGATGGTAATTAAACAACAAAATGAAGTACTAGAACCATTAAAAAGTATTCAAGAAGCGACAGAAATTTTAAATCTACTTTTTCGATATTATTCTCTTGATTCTGAAAGATTTAAAGATAGAATAGTGCAAAAAATTTATCGATCTATGAGAGAAATGGATACATTCCAATGTTACACTTCCTATAATGCCTGGGATTACAGATCATTTGAAATGATAAAACAACGTATTGGATGGTGGACAGATCAAGGGATAGGGCTTTTTGATCCGCAAACCTTTCCATGGAACAGTCATTTGAAAGGAAAGTATAATTTGGTTGATACCAAGGAAGATGCATTTCTTTGGATGAAGGGCAAGGAATAATGATAATAAAACTAAGTCAAGACTAATTCTATGGGTGATAGAGAATTTTATAGCTTTTCGAAACGGGATTGAAAGAATCGCAGATACTCAGGTTCGTATACCATCCTTAATCCGCGAATTGTGTCTCGTTTCTTGAAAAGACGAATAACTGACTCAGCAGTGTATTCCATATGTGAATTTGTATAGACTCTTCTCGGGATCGTCAATCTCACTAACTCTAATGCTGGAAATATATTCTCTCCTGTTTCTTTGTCTCGCCCTTTTGATACTGCGCCACGCTCCATCGTTCTTACTGCGGAATCTTCATAAATTGCTGCTGATAACGTTTGAGCAGGCCATTGTCCTCTCATGAGATGAGGTAAAAATTTCAGAGCATTCAGAAAAACTCCATGTCCCCCAATAGGTTTTACAACAGGGACATTTTCTTTTATTAGTAATTCACCAAGATATCGTACTTGGTTTATACGATATTTAAGATAATTATAATCTGTGGATTCTCTCAAGCCACGAGCAACAGCCTCCATATCTCTCCCCGCCATACCGCCGTATGTATGTAAACCTTCATAAACAACAACCATATTTCGCGTAGCTTCAAAGATCTCTTTATCATTTGTAGCAAGGAAACCACCAATGTTTACAAGGCAATCCTTCTTCGCGCTATAAATACATCCATCAGAATAACTCATCATTTCTCTTAAAATATCAATGATCGGTGTATTTTCATAACCTTTTTCAC
>JBHLOJ010000151.1:0-6197 GCA_048940605.1 Promethearchaeota archaeon | reverse complement strand
ATTTAATTGACGACAATGACATTCTTATCGCCGGGATCATGCTTTCCAATGGAATCACAAAAATTATAACTAGAAATATAACACATTTTGAAAAAATAGAAACTATAGAGATAATTGGATATTAAGTTATACTTCAAAACTTAAAGGATTTACAGGTGTAAAAGATCCTTTTAAGGGAACACCAAACTGGTTGCTAAGCTCCATATTCATTGGAATCGATTCGGATCTTGATTTAAATAGGTTAATCCATAATTTAGGAGTGGACTACGAGTTGCCTCTAGTAGCTTACAAACAATATCCTGTTGGTGGACCAATCCAACCCAGCATTGAGGGATTAATAGAGTTAATAAAAAAGATAGACCGAACATCAATCGATAGAATTGAAATAAAGATGCCAGGAAATATAAGCATTTTCTCGGAAGCGACAATGCTAGCGTTAAATTTACCTTATTTGGCTGCTGTTATTTTAGAGGATGGTGACTTATCCTTTAACATGGCACAATCTCATGAACGGATGTCCACTGAAACAATTAGAGAAAAAATGGATCATATTACCTTAATCCATGATCCCAATCAAGAAAAAGAACCCCGAGTAGAATCAGCACAAGTCAAAGTGATATTAAAAAATGACGAACGTCATGAGATTTTTATTGAACATGTCCTTGGATTCCCTGAACGGCCTATGAATCACCAAGATGTTGAAAATAAAGCTAAGAGCTTAATTACACCGATATTAGGTCGCTCAAAAGCAAGTAAATTAATTGAAACAATATGGAATCTTGAAACCTTATCAAATATCAAGATAATTATTCCGTTATTAATTCCACCAGATTAAGATTTTTATAATAAAAATTGCATCATTACTCCTTCATTTCTGTATTATCATTGAAATCTGAGGAGTCTAGTAAAATAAAGGGAACAAGGGGAGTATATTTAGCAAAATCGCTAAAATTCTCTTTAATATCATGAATTACTAATCTTAATTTTACTTTATTTGTCGTAGAAATGATTAAAACCGCATTTGGTCCCATTTGTAGAACTAAGATATATCCGTTTTTTCCCCGAATAAATAATTGTTCAAATTTGCCCTTCGCCATTTCTATGACAGATCGTTCAGCTATTGAAATTAGCGCTGCAGTCATTCCGGCCATCCTAATCTTATCTGTACCTCGAGATAGGGCTGTTGCGATTGGAAAACCCTCAGTAGAAACAATCATGGCAGCTTTTACTTCTGGGATGGCTTTTACGAGTTTTTTTAACTTTTCATCCAAATTTTCTTCTTCCATGTTTAATGACACTAAGGACTATCTTTGAGTTCATAATTTTAACATACTATTACTTAATTTCTAGATTCATAATACCATATTTCAATCTTGTTATTTTTTGATTATTAATACTCTCTTTTTCACTACCTTTAAATCACTTTTTTTTAGATTTTAGGTTTTTGTTTCTTTAATTTTCTGCTTAAAATTTTGGAGACTTCACATCACAAATATAACATGATTTTAAGGTAGGATTTTTCGAATGTAATAAAGACTTAAGGTTTAAACTTTTGATATTCCGTTTATTTGTTTTCCGCAATTTACACAAAATTCGTCAGAGGGTAATACTTTCTTTCCACAGTTTGGGCAGAAAAGAATTTTCATTTTTGATCCTTGAATTGGTTCAAGATTATGTCTCTCTCTATAAGAACTTAAAAACTTTTCTTCAGATATTACACTAAGTATCCCACCAATTAAAAGAATGAATGGAAAGGAGAAATTTAAATCGTATAGCAGCATCCCGAGGGTTAAAATCATATTAATTAGTAGAAGGATGAATCGGAGAAAAAAATTAAAAATCAGTAAACCTATAATAGCTAGAATTCCTGCAATCAAACAAAGAAACCTTGCATTTTCATATCCTTTTAACCCAATTAATACACCTGAAATAGCTAATATTCCACATATCAGAATATATAGAGTATTTGGGTAATACATGGTACTTATAAAAAACACTATTATTCTAATTGCACCTTCAATAAGAAAGAAAATTCCCAATATTAGAGTTAATATAGGTCCTAATCTTCCCGCAATAGATTTCCAATCTCTTCTATAATACTCTGTATTAATTTTAGCAGACATCTATCCTTTAGTTACCAATAATAGTTAGTTTTAGCATTAGTATTCTGAATTTCAGAGTGATTATTATTAAAAATATGGAAATTAAATTAAAAATATAATGGAAAAACTAAAGTTAAAAAGAAGCTTTTTTTTAAGAGATCCTAAAATTTATTTCTTAATATATAAATGAATAAATCTTGATCAAAATAAAAGTTATGATAAAAAATCGTCAAAGAATACAAAACCAATGAGAATTTTAGTATTTCTTCATGGAACCTGTATTATGCATAAGAATGCTTTAGGCCTTCCAAGAGATCAAATAATAAAGCAGATTATCGAAGATACTGACGAATCTATATCTGATTTTGCTTCATATATTCCAATTGGTGATGTTGTAACGAAATTAACTTCATGGCATAATCAAGGAGCCGAGATTTTATATCTTAGTTCTCATTTAAATCTCGAAAATGTAAAAAAAGATGAAATTGTTTTAAAAAAATATAAATTCCCTAAAGGAACCATATTTTATCGACGAAAAAAGAACGATTGGAATTTACCAATTGAAATAGCTAAACCTGATATAATAATTGAAGACGATTGTGAGAGTATTGGAGGTAAATATCAAATGACTTACCCTAATCTTAAACCAGAATTGCAATCTAAAATAATTTCAATTGTTATAAAGGAATTCGCTGGAATTGATCATCTCCCTAATTATATTAGTAAATTGATAGATCAGGTGCCTTTGGGATGATTAAAATTAATATTAATTAGTATCTTTTCCCTTTATGGTTTATTCTTAACCTCTGAGCACGAATAACAATAACCACACCAACAAATACTATAAAAAGGTTTAAGGACAAAATTTCTACTTTATAAGAAATTAAACCTATGATTACACTATGTATAGTCCTAGTTTAATGTTCTTAAAATTCATAAAATATATATGAAAATGAATAATATCAATTTATTCATAAATTAAATCTAATATAACTGATTCATATGTCGACTGAAATATTAGGAAATGAAGAAGTAGAATTCGAAACTGAAACTTCAAGGCGGAATGTGTTCTTTTGGGCCATGTATGACTTAGCAAACACGATTTACTCTATGGTAATAGTGAGTTTAATTATTGGAAAGTATGTACTGGTTATTGGACAATTAGAGAATGGTATGTCTTATGGTGCTGCTAGTTTTCTTTTTGGTTTAGTTAGTACCATAATGCAAGTCGGAGTAGCTATTTGTGTTCCTATTTTAGGAGCATTGAGTGACAATGTAGGAAAACGTAAACCTTTTGTAATAAGTTTAACTGGTATTATACTTCTCTTTGCGAGTTTGCTTGGATTCTTTCATGATATAACCATTGTATTAATTTTATATATAATCGCGAATGTTGCTTATCAATTTAGCCTGACTTTCTATGATGCAATGCTCCCATTTATAGCAAAACGAGAAGATATTGGGAAGGTTGCAGGATTTGGAGTTGCTTGGGGTTATCTTGGGACTATTATCTCTCTTTTAGTTATGTTTCCGATCATATTGATATTAGGTGATTTAATATCTAGTCCCCCTGTAGAGATAGATGATCCAGATATAGGTTATGGTTTTGCAGGAGTTTGGATTTCCTTTGTATTACCTATGTACCTCTTTTTAATCTTTGCGATCCCGTTTATTTATGTTCGTGAAAAACAGAAAAAAGGTAAAAGACCACCCATAGGAAAACTGATTAAAAATACTTTCAAACAGCTAGGTAGTACATTTAAGGATATTAGGAAACATAGATCAATGTTTATTTTCATTATCGGTTATTTCTTTGTTGCTGACATTGCTAACGTTATTGTCCTTTACATGACGCTGATTGTGACTGATGGTTTGATTATTGCAGAAGGATCAACTTTATTTGCTATACTTTTTATATTGATTTCCACAATGTCAGCAGTTCTTTTTACATATTTTGTTGGCAAATTTGGTGAAAAGTATGGAGCTAAAAATACATTCTTCCTTGTCGGTGCTTTATGGGGTATTTCCTTAACTATTGGTATTATATTGGTTTTTAATACTAAATATATTGATGCAGGTTTAAATTTACCATTCCTCCTAACTCTTATCATGGGATTGGTAGCGGGTCCAGCTCTAGGGGGAACGTGGACAGCACAGCGTATCATGGTGGTAGAGCTTGCTCCAAAAGAGAAATTCGGGGAATTTTTTGGTTTTTCCAAGCTGAGTGGAAAATTTTCTTCAGCATTAGGTCCGTTTGTGTGGGGTACTATTATGTTATCCTATGACGTAATAGGAAAAGCAGCATATGGCTGGGCAATGATTTCTGTTGGGATTATAATGGGGATCGGAATATTGATTATTTCATTTATTAAAACAGATCAATCTTAAAAAAAAGGACCAATTTTTTTTTATTTTTTTTATTTTTTTTTTTGTAAAGATTTAATATTATTATTTTGTATCATCTTCCTTTTCACAACTTTAATTTCTTTGTACCAAAAATCCCAAGAATGACTATTACGATAATATCTAAAAAGAGAGTATAGAATAGCATACCAATTAAGGTAAGTTTATACAAAAATACCATGTAAGACATATTTATTGAAGAGTGAAAGGTCATTGCAACTAAAATACTTCCATCAGTGTTATTGTGGAACCAGGTAAATAATATGGAAATAATGATTATTGAAATTAAAAAGTTGAAAAAAGATTGATTCAAGTAAGGAGTTCCATTAATAAAGAACAAGGGAATATGCCACATGCTCCATATTCCTCCAAGAATTATGCTGGATTCTAGTGCTGTCCATTTAGATTGCAGACGATCGAGAGCATAACCTCTCCATCCAAATTCCTCCTGAAAGGGACCTCCTATAAAAAACAAGACGATAATTTCTGTAAAGATATATCCATATTGCTCTTCACTTAAAATATCTTTCAAATTAAATCCCTCTATGAAACTTGCTAAAAAAATAGAAAATGTTATTAATCCTGGAATTAACGTTAAGGAAATAAACAAAAAGAATCTTTTTTCACAATGCCAACCCCTATACCATAAGGTTTTAACTCCATCAATTCCTCTCTCCAAATACGTAAGAAAGAAACTGCTTACCAATGGTCCGAATGCTCCAAATACAATGAAAAGATTAAAAATAGGAATTAATGAAATAACTCCTAATGATGATAATAAACTCGGCATCCAAAATAACCATGAAAATGCAAATGTGATAATAACATAGTAAACCAAATTCTTCCTTTCAGACTCTAAAATTATGTTCATGGTCTTTTTTGAGGAATTAAAAGATATTTAATACAAATATAAAGAGATTAGGCAAAATCTCTTAGTATATTCTGATTAACATTTTTTAACTTGCTTCAATATGGGATATACCTATAAATATTTTATTAACAAAAAGACGGGTTAGATTGAAAACCAGATATTTTAAAATATTTCATATTGTTTTTTTTGATAAAATCCTTTCCGTATAGTGATTAAAGTGAATATAATAAATTTTTTATTATATTGACTATTGGGATGCTATATATTATTGAAATAGAAAAAATGGTAAAAAGGAGAGAAATTTTGGAGATTCGAAAATTAACTGAAACAGATCGTGAAGCTTACAGTAGGCTAATGCGTTACGCTTTTCAAACTTCGAAAAATACTTATGAAAATATAGAATCACCCATTAAATTACCTATGAATTGGAGTTATGGGGCTTTTGATGAAGAAAAAATAGTTGCAGCAGCTAGTTATATCCCATACCAAATAAGATTGCGCTCTAAAGATTTTAGGATGAGTGGGGTTGCGAACGTTGCAAGTAAACCAGAATATCGTAATCGTGGTTTAATTAGAGATATCATGAAAAAAATGTTTAAGGATATGTATGATACTAGGGTTCCCATATCTGTTTTATTCCCTTTTAAGCTCTCATTTTATGAAATGTTAGGATATAAGCTTGTTGATGAATGTGTTGATTATCATTTTAAAATCTCGGATATTATTTACAAAGAAACAGATTATTATATGATAGAAGTAGACGAGATAAATGATGATATTATGAAAATTTATGATAAAATAGTTCTAAATTTCGATTATAT
>JBHLOJ010000150.1:4430-6252 GCA_048940605.1 Promethearchaeota archaeon | reverse complement strand
GAATTATTCCAAAGAGGTATCATTTCAAAAGAAGATTTAGGAGGAATTAATCTTGAATGGGGAAATGTTGATGCATTCGCAGAATTAGCAAGAAAAATTGCTTACAGAGAAGGTATTGGGGATATATTAGCAGAAGGTATATATCGAGCGGCTTTGAAACTTGAAGAAGTGAAAGAAACTGAGGTTATCAAATATGCAATTCATCTTAAAGGCATGGCAATCGGAGCTCATGGTCTTAAAAGCGGTAAAGACATGGTTACAACAACTCCTATTGGATATAGTGTATCGGTTCAAGCAGGAGACCATACATCATCAGCTGCTCTTCCTATTGATGGACGTGGAAGTGAATTACGCTCAATTATGAGTGATTCTGGAGTATATTGTAATTTTACCACCTTTACCCTAGCTTTTGCTCAAATTGCAAGTTTCTATCAAGCAGTTACAGGTTGGGAATTAACAAAAGAAAATTGGTTCAGCGAAAAAGGATTAAGGATTTTACAATTACAGAGAACTGTTTCACTTCTTGGAGGACCAGATGCTGAATGGAGATCAAAGCAAGATGATACTCTACCCTCTAGATTTTGGGAACCTCTCCCATCGGGACCATATAAAGGGGAATCAATAGATAAAAATGCATTCGAGAAATTAAAATCCGAATATTACATAGCAGTGGGGTGGAATGAAGAAGGAGTACCCACTTCTGAAATATTAAAAAAGCTGGATTTAAAAGATGTTGAATTGAAGCTCAAAAAAGAGGGTTTATTATAATTTCAATTGTAAATTCAGAACATGAAAGTAACAGTTGATTCTTTAGATATATAATTCAATAATGTCATTATGAGAATTCTAAAAGTATCTTGAATATTCAATCGAATTTATGATATTGGATCGATAGAATGGTAAATTCAGAGTTTTATTTCAATGAATATTCCTTTGAAAAGATAAAAATTTTGATTTATGTGTTTTATGTGATTTTAACCAATAAATTGTGTTTGTACTTGCTCATATAGGTTCTTCTTGTAGATAATTCTCACTCCTGACCAAGCAGCCAAAAAGATTACTGCAATTGGTATAAGAATCGTGCCTAGATATGTAAGCATGGTAAAATGGGGAAAGATTGCAAATTCATCTTGATATGCCCTAATCATTAAGTTCATTATTAACGGAATAGATAAGAGTGCAATTATGATAGCTAGTGCCGTCCAGATCAGATTTTCCAGAACTATTTGTCCAAAAATTTTCTTTTTCTTGAATCCGAGACTTCTTAACACTCCATATTCATTTTCATGTTCCGTGATCTTCATTAATGTAGAATTGATCAAAATGAAAAATTCGACGATTCCTGCGAAAGCTACGACAATGCCAATGAAAGGGATCAAAAGATCTCCGTATATTTTTATCTGTTTTATTAAATCGGCCATTGGTTGGACAACTGATATCTCATCGGATACATTATAAATATCATTAATGAGCTTTGATTTATCTGCAAGTGTATCGGAATAGGTTAAGAAGATGATGTTTATTTTTCCTAGCTGATTGGAAAAGGATTGAGCAGAATCCAACAATACATAACATGTTGTCATAATCTCTTTGGTAACCCCTACAATTTTATATTGTTTCTTATTTCCTGATGGATTGTATATTGAAATATTTTCTCCAATATTTAACTTCAATTTACGAGAAATATGATCCGAAATTATTATTTCGTTATCATTTTGATAGAGCTGACTGGATTTTCCGTTACTTTTAATAAAGTTGAAATGGTGTAATGATTGATTTTGTTTAAGACCCAACAAAATACCCGTTTGATTTTCAATCTCAA
>JBHLOJ010000150.1:0-4330 GCA_048940605.1 Promethearchaeota archaeon | reverse complement strand
CTTAATCCTAGAGAACCCTTACGTTTGTAAACCAAATCAACCATATTTTTCTTCATCATCTTATAAATTGGTGGTATCATTGATAAAAATCCAATTCCCAAATTTAGTAGAAAAGCTTCAACGATAAATAAATACGAAAATGGAAATAAAATATTTATCCCTAAAATCCCTGTACCCATTTCATAAGCCATTCCTTCAACGAGTGCATAAGCAAAAACAGTACTGACAATGGTTGATATTACTGTAATCTCAAATAATAAAACTAAATATGATATCGATATTTTTTTCTTAGAGAAACCCAGACATCCAAGAATTCCGATTTGTTTTTGTTGGGCTGAGATAAACTGTCTATAAATCGACATACTCGATGTAAGAGCCATTACAATTGCAAGAATTAAAATAATGTAAAAAACTTGTGTACTTCCTTCTAGATCACTCATTAAATAACGCCATGTATAACTATCCTTAAAAGGGATGCTTGAGATCAGTTGTATACCGAGAGTTTCAAATTTATCCTTTATCACCATATTTAAATCATCTTGATTAACATTATCATCAAAAATAACTTGTAACTGGTTAAATTGATATGAATCATAGGGGAAAAACAATTGCGGGTTCGTTGTTATGACCGTTTGGATTAAATCGTTTACATCGACAAACCCAATACCCATTGAGCCTTTTATAGGAAATAATACTTCCGGAGCAGTATTAGTCATTGTAAATTCTATGCTCCAAAAATCTCCTTTTATCGTAAAATTTGCATTTCCCAAGGATTCAATTGTAATATTCTCCGAATTTTGCAAATTTCGGGCTCCAAAAAATTCTTTTGACAATAATATCTTGTGATAATCACCAGGTTGCAGATTAGCTCCAGATTTTATATCATATTTATATATTGGTAAATTAACAGTATCCGAAAACGACGATGTCACATTAATTCCAATCAACCGTATTTGATACGTCTGAGGGTCATCTTTTATTTTAATTGGGAACTGAAATACAAGACGGGGAACAACTTCTTTCACACCAGGTACTGACCTGATCTCAGTTACAGCAGTCGAATTAAATCCATAGGTAATATATTCATAATCAGCCCGATTGGCGTCTGCATAGAGATTTTCGAAAAGAGGTTTAACAGATGCGAAGATTTGAAAAATGCCAACAGTAAAACCAATACATAATGATAATATAATTATTAGAATTATCCTTCTTTTTCCTAATTGTTTTAAATCCTTCCAAGGTTTTTTTGATAATAATTTCGTAGTAAAGACCTCTCTAAAAATTTGCCTGATTATTTGAATCAGTCATTATTTTTCCATTCCGGATGTGAATTTCCCTTGACTGCAATTTTTGTGTAATTAATGGGTTGTGGGTTACAAGTATACAGGTTACATTATAATCTGATGCGATTTTTTTAACTAATTCGAGAATTTGATCCCCCGTTTCCTCATCGATATTACCAGTGGGTTCATCCATAAGAATGAGAAGATTTCCCTCTGCATATTCTTCTTTCGCCAGGGCTCGAGCTATTGTAACTCTTTGCTGTTGACCTCCGCTCAATTCAGAAGGAAGGTGATCTAATCTATCACCTAATCCGACAGCCTCTAAATATTTAACTGCAACTTTGCGGATTTCTTCTTTTTTTCCAAATGACTCAATTGCTATTTCTACATTTTCCAATGCAGTTAAAGAAGGCAATAAATTAAAAAATTGAAATACAAAGCCCACCCTTTTTTTTCTGTATTCTGCGAGTTGATTGGGAGAGAGTTCACTAATACGTTCATTAAAAACCTTTATTTCACCTGAAGTTGGAGAATCTATTCCACCTAGTAAGTTTAATAGAGTTGTTTTTCCAGCCCCCGAAGGACCGAGTAAAGTTATTAATTCTCCTGACTTGATATGTAAATTTACATTATCCAATGCAACAACATTATTTTCGCCCATAGTATATATTTTGCTTACATTGTCCAATATCAAGGATTGTTCTGCCATATTAATCATAAATTTTTAATTTTCTTTGATAATTGAAAAAGTTTTATCATAAAAATTGTATTATGTTTGAGAAAATATTTATAAATTTAAGTATTGAGGATTAAAATCTTTCATGTTTTTCTCTTTTTGATTTTTACTAATAAGTTTATTTAAAGGTATCTGTATTTTTTGCTGTTGGGAATTTGTTTAATCTAAAAGAAGAGCTTACTCTAGGTTCAGTTGGGGCTATTCTTGGTGGAGTATTCTTATTGATTAATTTATTAAGTTAATTGTTTTCCAATTTCTTTTGCCTTTTGTACCAATGCATTTTGATTATAGATAGCACCAATCCTTCGGAGTCCTGGTGCAATCATTAAATCTTTAACATTATATCCTAGAAGATTAAATAATCTTGAAGTCTTATCAATATATTTTTTAAACAAATCGATATTAGGATTACCATGAGTAAAAACCAACACCAAATCCTTTTTTCCAATTTTGCTTTTAAAACCTGCGCCTATTTGGGAAAAATGACGATCAATGAATATTTTTAATTGAGCAGACATTTGTCCAAAATAGATAGGAGATCCAATTATCACAGCATCGGATTGTTTAATTGTTTCAAATAACTGTTGCATATCATCCTTTAATGCACAGTCTTCATCAGTAGTTTTACAATGATAACAACTTTGACATCCCTTTATATCCATTTCATTTAAATTAAATATCTCAGTCTCTGCACCATTCTCTGCACCACTTTCTAGCATTATCTCCACTAATTTTTGAGTATTTCCCTCTACTCTAGGGCTACCTACAATACCTATGATTTTCATTTAATTTATACACCTCAAATTTAAAGTTAAGTTATTTTAATTTGAATTTCTTAAATTTACTTTTACGGAATGAACTATTTAGATATTACTTTATTTAATTTGATAAAAACTTATAATTTTTTTTATTTCTTCTTTAGAGTCTGATTTCAAAGAAAATTACATTCAAAAGACAATTCTAATAAGCATTTTAAAAATTATAGTTGGTTAAGTGATTTATAGACGGCTAAGGCAAGATTATTTGCACGTGTATCCGAAATCATAATATTTCTTTTAGTCTCTTCGGGTGTTTGAAATCTCAAGCGGTTCATAATATAAGCAAATGATATTTTGCTTTTTTGGTCCATAATTACTCTGCTTCCTCCAGTTCCTCCCCAATTGCATACTTGGTCATTGGGAAATTGCCTTCTTTCGCTTTGTAATCCTAGACCCATTCCATAACGTTCTAATCCACCATTCACAACATCTATTCCTTTAAATTGTTCTTCCATAAGTACATCTGTACAAGTATGTTTTGATAAAAATTTAATTCCATCCACTTCTCCTTGACATGCGATTATGGAGCCTATTCTTGCTACAGAACGAGCGTTACCGTGTCCATTTATTGCTGGAATCTCTGCTGATCTCCACGCCCAATCTGACGTCCGTCTTCTTAGAGACATTGCATTCAGGTACATTTTCATACCGATACTTCCCTTTTTCATAGCATCAGTTATGATGTATTTAAAAATTCGTTTTATTTTATCAAGATCTTCAGGATCACAATCAATTTGTAAATTCTGGTTTCTAAATTCGGGAGTTTCGTTTACATGTGGAAATAATAATAGGATCATATTAGAACGGTTTTTTGGTGTGTTAAATGTGCCATCTGGATTTTCAACTTTTCCTTTTTCAAAAGATAACTTACGATTATGTGTTTTTAAATAACATACATCCTCTCCTCCAGCTTTAATTTGAAAGTTTTTATCCCAATCTCCAATCTCCTCCTTAATAAGATTAGATTTATTAGCAAGATTAGCTATATTTTGAAACAATCCAAGGAAAGGACCTCTTGGTTGTTGTGGATCTGGAACCAAATCAGCTACCCGATTATTATCTTTTTTTAACAATCCAATATGGAAATCAGCTTTCAAAGGCTTCGCAATTTCTTCTTGAAAAAAATTTCCAAGTGACTTACCAGTAATCCTTCTAATTAATTCTCCAATTAGATACCCATGAGTAATTGCATGATAACCTGCTTTTGTTCCTGGTTCCCACCATGGTTTTTGTTCTGCAAGTAATTTTGTTATTTTTTCCCAATCATAATAATCTTCCGCAGAAATTACTTCCTCAATACCAGCAAGACCTGACATGTGAGCGAATATATGTTTTACAGGTATATTTTCCTTTCCATTCTGGGCAAATTCTGGCCAATATTTAGAAACAGGCGCTTCAAAATCTAGCAAACCTCTATCGGATAAGATCAATCCACAAATCACAGCCATTACTTTCGTAGTTGAGTAGACACATACGATTGTATCTTTTTCCCA
>JBHLOJ010000038.1:24031-27400 GCA_048940605.1 Promethearchaeota archaeon | reverse complement strand
AGAGATATTGAAAACCAACTAAACACTTTTAATATTTTAAAAAAGTTAATCCATTTTTCTTTAACATCGTACCATTTGCCAATAAAACCTAAAAAATTTAAAATAATGAAGAATATAAGTAAAGAAGTTGCTGAAATAATGAATATATCAATATCTTTACCTAATCGTATTAATTCTAATCCACTTATCGTCGGTATTAGTGTAAGCAACATAGACAAAAAGACACTATTAGCCATTATGAATTTTTTGACAATATTTTCTTTAAAATATCGTTGTTTATAGGAAAAGATACTTGGTAAATATAGAAAACAAGATGCTGCAATCAATGGAAAAAGAATACTAAAGAAAGGTAACTTATCAGCTAGTAATATAAAGAAATAATAGAAAACAGTTGTCCCTGCTATAATTATTTCAATAAAAATTTGAGATTTCAAGACTCTTGTAATATAAATTTCCCTAATTTTATATTGTCTTAATAAATAATATGTAAAGGTTAAAATCCCAAAAGCAATGTACAAAGTGTAATTAATTGTTGGGATTATCTCAATAAAAAAATCCCATTGATTAACCTCTAAATTGACAATAGTGGGAATAAGAGTAATAATTACAGCAATGAGTATGCAATCTACTAAAAGGAGTTTGTGAATAATCTTCTCATAAATTTTAACTCTTAACATATAATAGATGGCTAGGAATAAAATTGAAAATAGACAGAGAAAGGGTACAAGTAATACATAAAAAGTATTGAAAGTAAATAAAAATGAATAGAAACATGCTAAACCTGCGCTAAAGCATAAAGCTATTATATTTATTTTTATTGTTATTGAACTTGAAAACACTACCTCATTTCTAGAGAGTAGGTTAGCTAAAATAGTCATAACTAAAAATGAGAGATAAGTTGAC
The DNA here is from genome assembly GCA_048940605.1 of Promethearchaeota archaeon. Taxonomy (GTDB): domain Archaea; phylum Asgardarchaeota; class Lokiarchaeia; order Sigyniarchaeales; family SOKP01; genus Loki-b32. The sequence continues at coordinate 26,497 of JBHLOJ010000038.1, read as the reverse complement.
AGGATTATATTATCGTAAAGAGCTAATCGGGCTAAAGCTACTGAAGAGAAGAAAAAGAAAAACAAAGCTATAAGTTCTATTGTCATAAAATAAGAATTTACTTTAACAAACTTCTCAACAGTTATTTCTTTTACTTTTTCGATTTTTAATCCTAACTTTAAATTGACCTGACTGAATATTGACAAGAACAAGAAATCAAAAGTCAATATTACAAAATTACTCAGAAATATCACTAATAAAGTGAGAAAAATATCACCAATCAATACCCAAAACAAATAATAACTTATTTTAACAAAATCATCTCTTGTAAACACCCCTATCATATAATTTATAAAAACAAAAAGTAACAATATAGAGGGAAATAATAAAGTTGATAAGATTAAAATCTCCATCAAGAAAGATGTTCTTAAATTTATTAAGAGAAATATAAAAAGCTCTATAAGGAACAAATTAAAAAATACACAAGATCTAAAAAGCTTTGAGCGTTTTTCATAGAAATACCGAGAATACAAGTTATAAAAGGTAATTAGAGATACTGCTGAAATTAATAACCCATGGATCATGAAATTGGAAAGCCAGATAACTATTGGTTCTTCAGTGAAAGTAGCAAGTTTAAAAACAACTGCACTTTCAAATTTAGAATATTCGAAAAATGAATATGCTATTACAAAAAAACTAGCAGTAGCAAGGATATTTTGGATAATAATAACATTTTCTTTAGTAAAATATTCAGTTTTAACAAATATTTGTAAGATAAAATATAGAGATAACATAAATATTATAAACTGATAATTCAGATATATCTCTGAAAAGAGTCCAAATGAGATAGAAATTAAAATAGCAATGGAGTTTAGTAGAAAAATATATTTACTATAATTTTTAGGACATATACCTGCTTTTTGTTCAAAATAAGAAAAAATAAAGAAAAACGGTAGAATTAGTGTAGCTAGCAATGGGCTTTGTATTAGGAAAGCAAAAGCAGTTATGAGAACAATTATTATACTCGAAAGAAAAGTATTATATTTCTGAAATTTAACACTTCGAATTGGTACTTTCTCCTGATGGTTCTTAACCTTAATGGATGCTCTGTATATTTCAATTCTATTGCTATAATAAAAGTTAACATAAAAAAGAGCTTTTAAGAATAAAAATATAAAGATAATCCCTAAAAAGGAACCATTTAATAATTCTAAAGTTGTGTATTGAGTTCCTAAAAAGCTAAAGACAATAATTACAACAAAAGGAATTTGGATTAATAAGATAAATGCTAGACTTGCAATTGATAATACAAACCTTTTTTTAAATTCAGTTAATTGTATCAGAAATGATCTATTCTCTTTAATAGATTCTTTAATACTGCTACTAATTTTCTTTGTACTTGAAAGGGTAATAAGATAAAGTACTAAATTAGTCGCAAGAGCAAAAACCCAAGAGAGTTGAGTACGGGAGGTAATTGAAAGAAAAAATAGGTGAGCAATATAATTAATAACAACTATAAAATTGTAAGGTTGTTTTATTGTTAATTTATAGTCGGTTCCATGTTTATACTCTCCTTCAGCTATATTGAAAAAAGCTATAGGCTTAAATCTATAATAATAATACACGATATTATAGAGAACTGCAAAACCAATCAGTGGAAGCAGTTCAAAAGAAACATCCAAATTTAATCTCCATGAAATTAATGTAAAAATTGGAGTTACAATGAAGGATAGAATAGATATTAAATAGGTAATGTGAATTCTTGCAATAAGGTTATTTTCTTTGTTTAGAAAAAAAGACTTATCCCTATACTTATCATAAGTTTTAAAGAAAAATAGGAAAGCTAACATGAATGTTATTACTGAAAGAGATATGGTAATAACAACATTAAGACGAAATAATAGAAAAATTATAGAACTAACAGCACCTATTGTTAAAGGAGAAATTACTAAATAGAAACAAAACCACCATAGCTTTTGAAGTAGTTCTGTCGCTTTCTCATACTTTACTTCTGACTCTATATTGGGATCTGATTTCATCGCCCTACGAATAAAGATTGGATATCTTTCCTTGTATATAATAACAACATTAGTTTATAAATTTATATGAAATCTATTTACTAATGTGTAAATGAAGTTTAAAAGCTTTTATTAAATTTTGACGCAAATCTTTAAAAAACTTTCGGAAAATGATTTGAAAATTCTAAAAAGAATTTACAATTTCCTTAATATTTTCTTCAAAAAAATTATCGGTAAGTCGTTTATCATTTAAATTTTGGGAGAAAGTTCCGTTGTAATTCGGTCATCTCATCAAAGATGTTTTCTGCCATTTCAAAACTACCTACATTCGGATCTATAGCTAAAGATGCTATCGCAAGGTCTTTAGATCTGGTTAAAACAGCTTCAACACACAAATCTTGTATTGTGGCTTCAATACGTAGTAATGCAGCTATATTTCTAGGTAAATTTCCGATCTTAACACCATGAA
>JBHLOJ010000038.1:0-23931 GCA_048940605.1 Promethearchaeota archaeon | reverse complement strand
CAAATCTTGTATTGTGGCTTCAATACGTAGTAATGCAGCTATATTTCTAGGTAAATTTCCGATCTTAACACCATGAACGCCTTCTTTATTTACTATAGCTGAGCATTCAAGTATTAAATCTTGAGGTAGATTTTCAATGATACCATCATTGGGGATATTTACAGCAAATTCATAAGAATTTTTATCATTAATTATTGCATTAATAATTGGAATTGCTCTCTCTCCCGAAGGTCTTCCATACAGCATACTTTTCACAGTATTTGTATCCCTTTTGAATCGTGTATAATTTTTTTGAAATCTTCTATATATAACCTTCCCCACTTGATCATTACCATCTATCCAATCAACCATATCCTGAGATTTTGTAAATTCTGAGCCTATTTGTAGGAACTCTCCTATATGGTTATCGCCCACATAAGGAAAATAGCTAAATCTTCTATATAATTCAAATGTAAGTGTAGAAAATTCAAATCTTTTCTCATGTTGCTTGAAAAAATTCATTGCTTTTTTATTAAATTTTGGCATTAAGTCTTTCCCTGTTGATAAATTATCAAGTCCTAAAAGAAAGGCAAAATGGTTAAGTCCCCCTACTTTCATCCTTAGATTTTTTATTGATTCATTGAACATCCTTGGTAAATAGCGTACCATAAATGCAATTTGATGGCATAAACCAATAAATTTTAAATCCTCCACACTTCTTTTTATCGCTAAGCATACTCGTGAAAGTGGATTTGAAAAATTGATAAAAAAAGCATGTGGACAAATTTTTTCAGCATCTTTAACAATGTCTAGGATTGGTGGTATAATCCGCCATGCATGAAATGATCCCCCTGGTCCCCCACACTCACCCAAAATCTGAGGTGAGCCGTGTTTTCTGGGAATTTCATAATCTTGTCTCCATAATTTATATCGATCACCTACTTCTATAGAATTAATAATAAAATCAGCTTCTTTAAAAGCCGAAGTTCTATCCGTCGTTCTTTCAATATTGATCTTATTACCTGATCGTTCATTTTCGAGCATTATTAAGTCGTAAATCATTTCTAATTTATCTTTGTTTATGTCATGAAGTACTACTGTGGAACCTTTTAAAACATCGCTATAGAAAATATCATTTATACTGGCATTACCAAATGATACTGAACCAGCACCAACCAACACAATCTTCTTATTCATTATAAAACCTTCGAGTTTCGTGTTATTAAAGAATCTATTTAAATAAAAGCTATTTCGATTAAAAGAATTATTATTAGTCTTCTCCCTAAAAAATATTATACTTACATGTTAATTTTGCTTAAATTGCTTAAACAAATGGGAAATACATGGGAAAAGTTTAAATATAACATTAAACATCACTTTATTAATGAGTTTTTCACATAATACTATGGATTATTGGTGTGGCTTTACATTATCCATAAAGCCGGTATGTATCCGTAGTATTATTAAAAGAGAATAAATCCTCTTGACCTTTTTCTTGTATTTTTTACTGATTTGTTCTCTTTTAACACTACATATCATAAAATTTACTTGAAATCGGCCAGGATAAGATTATATTTTCCGGTGAGGAACTAAATTACAAAAAGAGGTGAAAAATGCTGGAAAAGGATTCAGATGAAATAGATCTGATATTGGATTATTATAAAGATTGGGATTCTAAGAATACTCCAGTCATGATGATGCTAAAAGGTTTGGATGGATCTGCAGAATCTCTTCAAGCAGAAGATGAAAAAAAATTGGGATATCTTAGGAAAAAATATACTAAATCTTCTGGATAGGAATCCCTTTCATATAAAATATATATAACGGTCTTTTTTTATCAATTTTTAGTTTAATAATTTACTAATTCTTTCTAATGCTTCCTTAATCCGTTCAATGGGTTGAGTTAAAGCAAATCTTACATAACCTTCTCCATATTCTCCAAATCCTGTTCCTGGAGTAATAATTACACCAACCTCGATCAAAGTTTTAACAAAATCCATACAATTCATCTGATTAAATTTTTCAGGAATTTGAGTCCAAACGTAAAAAGTTGCCTTTGGTAATTCAGTTTTCCACCCTAACTCATTTAAACCTTTAACAAGAGTATTTCTACGTTTCTCATATATTTCGACATTTTTTCTAATAACATCTGGCTTTTCTTGGGAAGTGTATAAATCTAATCCTTTAGCTACAGCCTTTTGAATAAAGATTGGTCCGCCAGAGTCGATTTGAGATTTTATTTTTCTTAATCCTTTGACAATATCAGCATTTCCTGCAATCCATCCACACCGAAATCCTGTCATGTTAAACATCTTTGAAGCACTATTTAATTCAACATGTTCATTATTAATCTGAAGTATACTTGGAGCAATGTAATCTTCAAAAGTAAATTCAGAATAGGGATTGTCATATACAATAATGAAATTATAATCTTCTGCGTATTCTGTGACTTTTTTCAAAAAATCTATCGGTGCAACTGCTCCAGTAGGATTGTTTGGATAGTTTAAATACATTAATTTAGCCTTTTTAAGAATAGTTGAATCGATTTCCTCTAATTCTGGAAGAAAATTATTTTCTTTTTTAAGTGGCATTAAATATGGTTCTCCATCACATAATTTTGTAGCACCATTTGCATATACAGGATATCCTGGATTAGGACATAATACAAGATCCCCAGGATTAATAAATACTCGTGCTATATTGGCAACTCCTTCTTTTCCTCCCATAATATGTGTAACTTCAGTTTCTGGATTTAGATTTACCCCATATCTCACCTTGTTCCATCTAGCAACAGCTTTCCTATAAAAATCTTCTCCCATACTAGAAGGATAATTTTGATTACTTGGAATCTTTGCTTGTTCATTCATTTCATTTACGATGAAATCAGGGGTTGTTAAATCAGGATCCCCTATTCCTAAAGGGATAAAATCGATTCCTTTTTTTCTTCCCTCAGCTATTAATTGTTCTATCTCTACAAAAATATAGGTAGGTAATCTTTTTACTCTTTCAGCATATTCTGGGATAATTTAAAACACCATAACTTTCAATTTCATTGATATTAAATTATCAATGAAAAACAATTAAAAAAATATATGGTAAATTTTAATATTCCTATTTATTGAAAATGTGAGTGAATATTCTTAGGCTAGTACATTTTTATGAAATCGTAGCTCTTGTTTATAGAAATTAATTCTTTTTTGTATAGTACTCAAAGAAAACGATTCATTTTGATTCCTAAGATTTTTTAAAATCAATTCCAATATTTTTATGGAATTTTGTAAAATATTTATTCTATCCTGAGTCTCATTCCTCATAAATTTATACCCAATCCCCTTTTTCTTTTATTTTTTAATAATTAGATTACACTTAAAAAATATTAGAGACACATTCTTTAGTGGATTTCAACTTAATTTAATTTGATCTTATGAATTTTGCTCGAAATTTAAATAAACTATGGATCTTTTAATCAATTAACTTAAATTTAGTACGATGGGGATATTTATGACTGATAAATTATGGTATGAAGTTGCAAGAATTATTGCTAATGCGGGAGTCTTCCCCGTCCCTGTCAGCAATAGTTTAATAGAGATACTCCAAGAGCTAATAACTGAAGAACAAGCAAAATTCCTATTGATATTTAAAAAAAAATCTTTAACACTTGACCAAATTAAGCAAAATTTAGATATGCATGAAAAGTCAATCCTCGAAATGCTCGGAACTCTAATGTACAACGGTATAATTATTGGTGCAATGAGTAGGAGTGCAAAAAAGATGGTTTACACGCTCATGGGACCATTTCCAGGGATTTTTGAATATACAAATCTAAGAGGAGAAACAGACGAGAAGCACGTAAAATTAGCGAAATTATTCGACAATATATTTTCAGAAAGAACTAAGATGACAGCAGAAACTTACGAAAAAATGAAAAATGCCTATAAAGTTCTCCCTCCCACTGATAGAACAATTCCGGTTGAAAAACAAATAGAAGTAGGAACTGAGACTGTAATACCTTTTGAAAATATTAAGCAATATGTTGATGAATATGATGACATTGCTGTTGCTCATTGCTACTGTCGTCATCATAAAGATCTTGTAAATGAACCTTGTAAATTGGGTGCATCGAAAAATAATTGTTTTCTTTTTGATAAAAGCGCCGTTTTTGCTATAGAAAAGAACTTTGGTCGTCGAGTTTCGAAAGAAGAGGCGATCAAAATTTTTAGAGAAGCAGAGGATCAAGGATTAGTTCATAAGGTGTTTCATGTTCACTCTGATATTAATCGAGGGATAGAGGCGATTTGTAATTGCTGTAAGTGTTGTTGTGGAATTATAGGAATGTATAGGGGTGGAGCAATGCCCTTACATACGGTATCTTCTTATCTTGCTGAAGTGGATGAAGAATTATGTGTAGGATGTGCGACTTGCTTGGAAATATGCCCAATGGAAACGATTTATGCTGAAAATAATAAAGCTATCGTTGATCCAGAAAAATGTATTGGATGTGGGGTATGTGCTCACCATTGTCCTGAGGAAGCAATATATTTAAAAAGAACTGGTCCAAGAGATGTGCTAATTCCTCCTAAATTTACTCAATAATATTGAGTTCAAAAAAAATTTCAGGAGCTAATAGATTTTGTTTATTTGTTTTTTTATTGGAATGCTCATTGAAATCAGAGGTTGATTTTATCTTTTAAGAGTTATCTATATTACTGAAGAATATTTTTATTTCAATTTTCTTTAATTCCTTTAATTATTAAAATTGAATTAAAATTTTAAGTGAAAAAATGAGCCAAAAAAAATTTGTATTAGTTGAAGAAAATGAAGACCAAACAATAACTACAATTAAGTTGAATCGTTTAGAAAAAAGGAATGCTCTAAATTGGGAACTTATCAACAATTTGGAAGACGCGATTGAAGAAGCAGAACGCTCGAAAACTAGAGTCATTATTATAACAGGAGCAGCAGATTATTTTAGCGCTGGAATTGACCTGAATACTCTAGCAGGACAGGATACTTCAGGAGGGGAAAGAAGTCCTGATTTAAATACACCTCCCCATTTTAGATACTCCTTAAATACCAGGTTTCATCCAATCATAGTGAAAATTGGGAAAGTTGAAAAGCCGTTTATAGCTAGAATTGAAGGGTTTTGCTTAGGCTTAGGATTTGAGTTAGCACTAGCATGTGATTTCCGATTTTGTTTAGAAAATGCTAGCTTTAGTATGCCAGAGGTGAAACTTGGGTTGATACCAGATGTCGGAGGAACAACAAGATTAACCCGTTTATGTGGAATAGCCCATGCGAAAGATATAGTATTAACGGGTAGAACCATTGATGGCCTTGAAGCACTTCAAATGGGGGTGGTAAATGGAGTAGCAAAAAATAGGGAAGATTTAGATGCAATGCTGAAAAAATTCACAGACGAATTAATTGAAAGTGCCCCTTTAGCAGTAGGTTTAGGAAAGAAGCTAATAGATGATATTTATGGCCAAACCCTCGAATTTGGTTTAGAAATGGAGGGTTTAGTCAACTCTCAATTGCTTACATCAAAAGATTTTATGACTGGGGTAATGGCAAGAATACAAAAGAAGAAACCAGAGTGGAAGGGTAATTAATTCTTATTTACATATAAAATGAGATTTTACAAATTTAATTTTTCAAGGTTTTTAATTATTATTTCACGCATTTTAGGAGATTGAATCTGTAACTCTTCCATAAGCCATATACGGTTTAAAATTTCATCACGTGAAATCTCTAATCTTATATCATAAGCTATTTCTTTATCCGACACAATTGATTAATGAAATTACTTGTATTTAAATTCATGCTTAATGAAAAATAGGTAAGTAAAACAATTATTAACCCTTTAATATAAACAATAATTCCCCCATTAGTCAGATCAAGAGCGAATTATTAGATTTCAGTCTGTTTATTTAATGATTAATAATTGAATTATAAATTTATATTTAAAATAGTATTTATAATGGAATATATTGTACTATATAGAGAATATAGCTTTTAAATAAGTTATATATTAAAAGCTTAATGAATCATAACTTTACTTGATTTTTATGGAAGAACTTGATGAAAAGTATATCAGTAAGTTAAGTATAAATGAACTTACGCATTTATTTATGGATGTAATATATGAACAAAACTTAAGATTAATCCAGGGAATTGAATCTCTTGTTGAAGAAAATTTTGAAAATTTCCAAAAAAATCTACGGTATGTAATAAACACTAATACAGAGGTAATAATAAAGAAGAGATTTGAATCTAAAATATTTAAATCAAAATTAATGTTTTCAAAAGCAGATAGGCTAAAGTTGTTCAATAAGATTAATGAGATCAAAAATATAGGCGAATTTATGGCGAATAAAATGCTTCTTTATAGAGTGGTATTCCCTGATGAGGAATTTAAGTTACACATTAAAAATATACTCAAATCTTTGAAACTAATTTCAAATTATATATCTAATGCTGTAAAGTTAATAGGATCTGATTTAAGTAAAGCACATGACATTTGTGAACAAATCAAGGATGAAAGACGAGAAATGAGGAAAGAAGAATGGCGACTATTAAACAGATTATATAACTATGATATGGATTATCTCAGTAGGACTTTTATGTATCTCAAGGAATTAATTGAAGATATTATGATGTTAGCTGACCATATCAAAAGATTCTCTGAATATATACAGTTCTTAGCAACCAAATATCTAATTTTCGATTAAAAACAATTAATCATGATTCGATATGGCTGATGAGCTAAATATAATCCTTGTCATCGTCCTTATTTTCATGGCTGTGGGACTCGCATTCTCAATCGGCGCGAATGATGAGACACTCTCCAGTTTGATCGGCGCCGGTGTTCTTAAATTTAAAATAGCATTAATTTTAGGCGGTATTGCGATAGGTGCAGGTATGATTATTTTCAGCGGAGGATTCGTTCCAGAAACAGTAGGAAAAAATCTTTTAGGTGAAGGTTTAGAAGAAAAATATACGAATTATATGCTTTTAACTGTTCTGATAAGTAGCATTGTTTGGTTAGTTGTAGGTAGCTTTGCAGGAATTCCTTTGAGTAGTACCCACTCTTTAATTGGTAGCATTGTTGGAGTAGTTATAGTTTATGCAATATTTCAAGGAGGGATTGATCTTAATACTGCTTTTAACAATGATAAATTAAGAGAGGTTGTTCTCAGTTGGTTCATATCTCCAATTTCCGGATTAGTGGTAACATATTGTCTTTTTAAAATAACTGCTAAACTCCTCTTATCTCGTTTAAGGGGTTTAAATCAAATAGAAAAATCTGAAAAGGGTTTTAAATGGATGCTTTTAATTGCAGTTCTATTTGCCGAAATGTGGGTGGGAGCTAATTCTGGAGAAGCTTTAGGAATCCTTTTAGGTCTCAGAGAAAATAATTCCATAAATGTTACTCAATACTTTAGTTTTGCAATTGTATGCGCCATTTTTGCTTTTCTTGGCATATATGTTGCTGCTCGCTATGTAATAAAAAATCTGGCTTCTCATATGATAGGTACAAGACCTAGTGAGGGTTTTATAATTCAAATTAGTTCTGCAATTGTTTTGATGATTGCAACCTTATGGGCACTCCCAATATCACATTCTCATGTAATTGTATTTTGTATTATTGGAATGAGTCTCGCCCAAAATAAGGAAATAGATTACAAAGGTATAGCTAAGATGGGTTTCTATTGGGTTCTTACATTTCCGATAGCTGCGTTGTTAGCGGGATTTATTTATTATATTTTAAGTGTATTTGGATTATCATAATAAATTTTTAAAAATATATATAATATATATAACTATATAGAGTTTATAATAAATGAAAAAGTAAGGTGAATTAAATGGGTTCATTAATTGAGTTTTTAAAAAGAGAAACGGCAGTAAATGCTCTAGAAAAATCTGTTAAACATGCCCAAATCGTTCAAGAATGTGTAAAAAACTTAGATATTGGTCTGCAGACTTTATTAAAAGAAAGAAATATAGAAAAATCACATGATTTATTTCATAAGGTAGATGTCTTAGAAAGAGATGCAGATAATTTAAGAAGAAAAATCCTAAAAGATATCTCGAGGGGGGAATTAAATCCGAGTGTTAGACAGAATTTATCCCATTTAATCAAAAGGATGGATGATGTTGCTAATTGTTGTACAGGTGTCGCTCGTAGAATCAACACAATACCAATAAAATTTTGGGAGCAAAGTAGTAGTGTAACAATTGACTTAATATTAGAAATGATGAAAACTACTGTCGATTGTGTTCAGTTTCTTGATAAAATTGTACTTGATTTACTTGAAGAACGAAAACGTATAAAAGAATATGCTAAACAAATAAATCAATTAGAACATGATGTTGATCTACTTAATATAAAACTAAGGAAAAATCTCCAAGAAACTGATTATACTGTAAATTATTTTACGATTTTTACTGCTGGTAATGTTTTTGATATTATAGAAGCGATTTCTGATTCAATTGAGGGTGTAGCAGATTATATAATGCAAATTACTCTATAAACATCAAAACTAAGTTATTTTTATTACTTTTCTAAACTAAATTATTTATTATAATTTCTGAGATATCTCCAGCATATTCTCCTGTTCTTCTGATACTCTCAACAATATACCCTATAGCTATTGAAGTTTCAGCAATATCTATTGAGTTAAGACTAATTTTTTCAGTAGCATGAATTAAATCCTTTATCAATTCTATGTTTTCATTAGCTAAATTAATATTTTTCTGGAGCCAGGCATCTAGACTCTTGTTTAAAAGTTTCAATGAAATATTACTTGCATTTAAAATATTATCCAACAATTCTTTCCCAACTTTTTTATGATCTATTAATAAAGTGTTTTTAGCAATTCGAACTGCATGGTCTGCCGTTCTTTCTAAGAACCTGCTAATTTGCTGAAAGTGACTTGCTTGTTCTAATGATATTCCTAATTTTTGACAAAGAATAATGTCTCTAAGCACGATATGAGATTGTCGACCAACTAGCCAATGTAATCTATCTACATCATTATCTCTTTTTATCACTTCTTCTGCTATCTTTTTGTCTCCTGATTGCAAAGCTTTTATTGCATCTTCATGCATACTTTGAACCAAAATATACATCCGTCTTATTGTTTTCTCGAATGGCATTTCCCTTGGATTCACTAAATCTTTAATAAGTATGTAGTTATTAGATTCTTCGACAATTTCTGGCCCTATTGCAATTTGGGTGAAATTTGTTATACAGTCTCTAATATAGGGTTTAAATTTCCTACTTGATTTAATCTCAATTCTTGAAAATCCCATAATATAAGATCCAATTAGGATACGGAATAAGAAATTCCCATCTTCAATGCCATCTACATCTATTTCTTTTGTTTTTAGTACTTTTTCAGTGTCTATTTGTGGAGTTATTAGTAAGTTCCCATCTGGTTGACTTAAAATTCCTAATGTATCATTTTTTTCAACACCATGTTTATCAATCCAAACTTTAGGTAACGATATAATAAAACTGGAGCCCCCTGTTCGTTGTACCTTCCTAGTCTCAATATGAAATGTCATAAAAAATTCTCAACAAAATGTTTAATATATATATAAAAATATTGATCCATATATTTTAAATATTAACTATATATTCTATATATAAAATCCTTTTTTTTTGATGGGAAATGGGTTTGAAGGTAGCATGAAATTGGTTATTATCTCTTAGCAACTGTTAACATTATGATATAATCTGCCACATCTTCAGCATTATCAGTTACAGCTTCTAATGTTGAGACACAATTATGAATCTCGATTGCACTAAAAGGATTAATATCTGGATTATTTGACACTAGTATTCTATTTATACCATGACGTAGATCGTCGCATTGGTGCTCAAGCATATTAATTTGTTCCCCTAATTGATTGATTTCTTCTTCTTCAGCAGTAAGTAATTTATTTACCATAATATTTACTTTTTTTACAGCGTCAACAGAGATTCTCGCCATTTCTAAAAACTTTTTGTGAACTTCCTCATCTAATTTCATGAAATCAGGATGATTCATATATATGAATATCCTTGCTCCTGCATTAGTAGCATTCGCTATATCATCAATTCTCTGAGTTAAATGTATTAAATTTTCCCGTATTCTTGGATTAATCTCTACTTTTGAGAGCATATTTAAAATATTTCGTCTGATGTTATCAGCTTGGTGTTCCAGCTCATCGACCCGAAAAAATACCTTTAAAGCAAGGTCTATATTTTTTTCATCAAGAAGATAAGACACTGCTTTTTCATATTCAACAACACATTCAAGAACTTTTTGCATATGAACCAATGTTTTATTTATTACACTTTCTTCATTACGATTCTTAAACCATTCATATAAAGAACTCATATCATCAATTACCTCATTTTTACATAATTTTAACCAATTCTATTCTAATTTTAATACTTCTTTTATATTTTCTTTACCAGGATGCTTAAATAAAATTCCCAATTCCTTGGGAAAATATAGTGTTACCTTTGCATTTTCTAAAAATGAATTATGAACTTCAGATGTTGCAGGGATTGTAACCACAATTATCTTCTCTTTTCCATTAAATTTAACAAAAACTTCAAATCTATAAAAAACGCCCATAAATTTACGACGAATAATTTTTCCTAAAAAAGCATTTTTTTTCTCCTTTACTCGATTTCCAAGTCTTATCTTCATATGATTTGCTCGAACAACTAATAATAATTTATCCCCATGTTCGACATTTTGATAGATGTCATCTTTGACATAAACGGCAAACATCTCTTCAAAACCTATATCAATCGGCATCGGAATTGAGTCTTCATGGATTTGAGCAAAAAACCTATCTCCCTGTTTTGATTTTTTATGTATATTCCATGTAGGTTCTTTGTTTTTTAGACATATCCCCTCAAAATAATTTATTTCACTCATAAAGTTTGCCACAAAAAGATTATTTGGATGATAGTAGATCTCTTGAGGTGTTCCAATTTGAATAAGTCTACCTTCATTTATAATTGCTATTCGGTCTGCAACCATCATTGCCTCTTGTTCATCATTTGTCACATGTATTACTGTTAAATTTAATTCTTTAGATTTAGCCATTTGAAGTAATTCTCTTCTTAAACTCATCCTAAGACCTGCATCAAGCGCTTTTAATGGTTCATCGAGTATAAGTAATTTTGATTGTTCTAAATTTAATAAAGCTCGACATAAAGCTACTCTTTGTTTCATCCCCCCGCTTAATTCTGCTGGAAATGCATCATTCCTTCCAGTAAGGAGTGTCATCATTAATACTTGATCCACAAGTGTTTGAGTTTGTGTAGAATCACGCGCGTGAACACGACTACTGTAAGAAATGTTTTCAACTATGTTCATATGTGGAAATAAAGCATAGTTTTCAAACATAAATCCTAAATTTCTTTCTCCTGAAGTTTGATTAGTTACATTTTTTCCTTCAAAGAGGATATCCCCTGAATCTGGTTTTATTAAACCTGCAATTATTTTTAAAAGTGTTGTCTTGCCAGCCCCAGTGGGACCAAGAATAATGAAATATTCTCTATCTTTTATTTCAAGGGAAATATTGTTAAGAGCTTTGAATTTCCTGAAGGATTTCGAAATATTTTTTAGTTCAATATTGACCATGTAATAATCACCATTTTTATGTCAAAGATAATTCATTGAAAAGATTTATAGGTGTTTTAAATACATGAATATCATCTAAATGAATTCCTACAATAATTTCTTCTCCTTTCATAAAATTTTCCTCAAAATTCCCTGGTTTTATTGATAAAAATCGATCCCCATTATCTAGCATAAGATAAAATATTTTAGTAGCTCCAATGAACCTAGAGGCTTCAAGATTTGCTCTAAAAGTCTGCATTTTAGTCCAATCATAGAGGCTATTCTCAAAATCATAATCTAGTGGAAATAAATATACATCTTCGAAACGAAAGGAAATTACAATATTATCATCTAGATTAAATTTATTATTAAAGTTATTACAATTTATTTTTGGACCTCCTAAACGAATCCAAATATTCATTTGGTTATCTTCAAGCAATTTCAATACAAATCCCTGTAAAAAGTTTGTCTCTCCTAGGAAATTTGCAACAAATATACTGTTAGGATTCTCATATAATTCATATGGAGACCCCATTTGTAAAATTTTCCCTGATCTCATAATGATTATTTTATCTGCTATTGCCATTGCTTCTTCTTGATTGTGAGTTACATGAATCGCTGTAAGATCTAAATCCTTGATCAGATTTCTCAATTCATGTCGGAAAACTTTAGATACTTTCGGATCTAATGAACCTAAGGGTTCATCCATAATTAGTATTTTTGCTCCTGTGGCAATGGCTCTCGCAATTCCTAGTTTTTGTAAACCAGGATCACCAAATATACTAGGGTATTCATCAGCATAATCCAATAAACCAACTGTGTTTAATGCTTTTTCAGCTTCCTTAATAATATAATCATCATTATATCCACGCATTTCCAAACCAAAGGTAACATTTTCCCACACTGTTAAATGGTCAAATATTTCAAAATGCTGAAAAATAAAACCCATATCTCTATCTTCAGGAGGGATCCCTTCTACATCTTTTCCATCAATTAAAACTTTCCCTTTAGTAGGATTTTCAAGACCAGCTATCATTCTCAATGTGGTAGTTTTTCCACAACCAGTTGGACCAAGTAGAAAAACATAATCTCCAGCATCAATCTTTAATGAAATATTATCTACAGCAAGAACTTTTCCTTCATTAAATGTCTTTGTAACATTTATTAATTCAATAGACGGCATTGTTATGATCCTCCCTTTTTAGTAACAGTTCTTAAAGCAAAAATTAGGATGGCGCTAAATACAATAACTATAACGCTTGCAAAGACAGCACTAGGAAATGCATTAGATTCTACCCAATCTACTATCAACACTGGTACAGTTCGAATATTTCCCATGACAACAATTGTAGCTCCCGTTTCTCCCAAAGAGCGAGTAAATACCATAATACATCCCGCTATGATTCCTTGTTTAATGTTTGGAAGAGTTATTCTCCTGAATACCGTTAAATTAGACGCTCCAAGAGTTCTGGCAGCTTCTTCCACTCCCTTATTCGAACTTTCTAAAACTCCAATAATTGGTCGTACCATATAAGGAAATGTGAAGGCTATATGAACAAAAAGAATCATATAAAACCCAGATTGAAAAAGACCTAATCCTACCGGTCCCCAAAACAAAAAAGTCGCAAATCCTAAAGCTGCCGAAGGGATAGCTATAGGAATGTCTAGTATCGTATCTAAAATTGTAATCACTCTACCCCATTTTCGTTTCGTGATAATAAATGCAAAGGGTATGCCAAAAATTAGATTTATCAAAACAGCTAGCGCACCAATCTGTATTGAATTTATGAAACTGACATATAAATAAGCCCACTTGTAATCTTGACCCAGAAATAATTCCCCTACAAAATCTTCCCCTATAATTTGAGTCGTAATATAAAACGCTGGGATTAAGATTATAACAAATAAAATGATTAACGCCATTATGTCTCGAAAGTATCTAAAATATTTATGACTAAAAAACCTTTCAATTCTTGGCCAAACAGTTTTTATAGGAAACCCTGTTTTTCTAGTTAGAATTTTTATTGAGAATAACAGAATTAATGAGATAATTATTAAAATTCCAGCTAGTAGAGAAGCAGATGGTAACTCTAATTGTCGTCTAAATCCGACAATCATTATGGGTGCTGTTTCTATTAATCCAGATAAAATAATAGTAGCACCTGTCTCACCAAGACTTCGTGTAAACGCGAGAATTCCTCCAGCAATAATTCCTTCTTTCATCATAGGGAGTGTAATGGTTCTGAAAACGGTGATTCCAGGAGCACCTAAAGTCCTCGCAGCATCCTCATATAGCGTATCCGCTTTTTCTAACACAATTTTCATATTACGTACGATGTAGGGAAGGGTAAACACAATATGCCCAAAAATTATTAGTGAAAATCCTGGCTCAATTCCAAATAAACCCCAGAAAAGAAGTACTGAAAATCCTAAAGCGCTTGTAGGCACTGCCATCGGCAAGTCTACTAAAGCATCAAGAATTTTCTTACCCCTAAAGTTATATCTAGTCAATATTATGGAAATAGGAAATCCAATGACAATATCAATTCCAACAGCAATAGCAGCAATAGAAAAAGAATAACTGAGTGCTCTTAATATGTTCCTCCATTGTAAATTTCCTATTAATTCATCATTAAAAATGTCATTGTTTATGGCAGGTATATTGAAAATTATTGTAGAAAAAATATTGATTATTGGACCTACTACGACTAATAAAAAAAAAATTATCGTTATTGCATCTAAACCTTTTCTATAAGCTGGTTTTGAGAAAAATTTATCTATTTTTAAACTAACTGGTAAATCCTTTCCAATTTCAGTTATATCTACAACATGAGTTTTTTTTCTCAAATTTTCACCTAATAAGGAATGTTTATTTTTATGCTGTAGCTTTACATAGCAACCATAGGTCAGTAATTTTCAATAATACTTCTCCATCTTTAGGAGTTTTTAATTCAGGAACATTTAAGTTAAATGCAATTCCATTAGATTCATAATTAAATACTTTAGGATCTAAAGGAATTGAAGAATTTATTGGTCTAAAACCATATTCAAGAGCAGATTCAACAGTTTCTGGTTTTTGAAGGAATTCTAGGAAGGCATTTGCTACCATTCTTTGGTCATCATCAATCCAGCTAGCATCTAAAATACAAAAGGGATGATCACTATACAAAGTACCTTCCTCAGGATAAATTGCAATAACTTTTCCTCCCGTAGAAGTACTTGAAATATCTCTTATGAGATTTTCATATAACAGAACAATATTTAATGCACTTGGTCCTTCATTCTTCATATAACGAGCTAAGAAACCTGTTGATGTTCCATATACTTTCGCACTAGATTCAAAATCCTTCAACCACCGTTGATTACTAGTATTGGTTAAATCTGCCATTGTTAAATTCTCTGAAGGTGTTCCAGAAGCAGCAGATATGGCCATTATCACACTCATAAATCCAGAATTTGATAACCGTGGATCGGTATGGGCCATTTTAACATTCACACTAGGATTCAAAATTAAATCACGGACATCTGAAAAACCATTAATATTATAAGATTGGTTAAAAGCCTCCCAGGTAGCAATTACGATCGGTGAATAAATTATTTTAACCGCAGCACTAATATTTACTATCGGATCTACACTTTTAGTTAGGTCTGCCCATTTCGTATTCAAGACTGGTAACCATATAGAGCTTGCCGGACTCCAGATCGTTGGAAAAATCTCCCTATTTAAAATACTGATTATTGAGTCTGAGGATCCATAAGGATGCATATCAATTGATATACTTTCATTATGAGTACTTTTCCACTCACTCATAAAATTAGTATAAGCAATCGTCATCCAGCTTGCTTTCTCAGAACTATATATTATAGTAATTTGAATTTTTTCTTCTCTACCTCTCAGTAAAAGATCTGTAGAAAAACTTCCTATAAGGAAACCTACTACAAAAAGAATTACTATTGTGCTTTTATTTCGCTTTTTAACTTTACGAGTTCTATTCATAATTTTCGCAACTTATCTTTTTTCCCCTAAATAAAAGAGTTAATATAATTATCTACCAAAGCAAAAATTATACCACACAGTACTCCAAAAGATAATACTATTAAAAGCAGAATTCGTCGGTTCATAAAATATCTTCTAGCCTATATATATAGTCTATATTCTTAATTAACATCTTTAACTTTATTAGAGTAATTCTATAGCTTTTGAAAAGTTAACCTATATATCCTATATATGCTATATAGAAATATATATAATAGAATAGTTCTGGAAATAGAACTATCTTAAACTATATCCTACTACACTCTTGTGAGGCGTTTTCCCTAATAAATCTAATAAAGTAGGAACAATATCAGTTATTTTACAATAAGAAATCTGCTTCTGTGGAATATCTAAAGATCCTCCAATAATTAACGGGACATTCATACAATTTCTTGTGCCAATATCGTGACTAAATAGATTTTTGCTCCCTTTTCTACCATTTTTAAGATTATATACTACTGATCCATCATTGCTTAAAATTATATCTGCACTTCTAGGATTTTTAAAATGACGTGGAATTAAATCAGGATATAGGGGATAATCTAGGTGATAAGTTGCTTTTAACCAGTCTTCAGTACTATGAAATTTGCTATCCAATAGTTTACTCGCTATTTCATCATTTAGATATCCAAAAATATCAGTATGATCGTTTTCAATGGTATATTTCGTTTTGTAATTATTTCCAATACCAGAATATTCAATTGTACCAGAAATTAATTTATTTGATTTTTTAATCTTCTTTCTTAAATAGATAATTCCTTTATTTACAGTATTACTCTCATCTCTAAAATACATCAAATGGCTTCCATCAATTTTGAATAAATCTTGTAGTAAATTTATTTTTTCAGGACCATATCTTTCCAATTCTTTGACGGTGGGATGAGACCAACTATGTTTTAAACCTAAATTAGTTTTTCCTTTGAAGTTAAAGAAACCAATTCCATCGTATTTAGCCAAATTCATATTTCCCTTTAAATTCCATAGAGGATGATAATGAGTTAATCTATTTACTTTGAAAAAATCAAAAATATTCCCATATCTTTCAGCTTTATAATTTCCATGATCTGCGGTAATTGCAATTGCAGTATCATCTAAATATCCCATTTCATCCAAGTTTTCAACTAATAAACCAATTACTTTATCGATATGTAATATATTCAATTTGTATATCTGTGAGTTAAATCCAAAAATATGTAATAAAATATCAGGGGTCATAAACCATAATAATGATACAATTGGAGGTTCAGAATCTTTTATATATTTTTTAGGTTTTTTATAAGTGTCAATTAATTTCTTCACTAAACCGGTATCTGCCCTAGCCATCATTTTTTTTATATTTCGCGAATAATACAAGGTTAGATAATACATAGCAAGCTTGGTTTTCCTTTCAGGGAAAAAATATCTTGACCCTCGGTTGACAAACTGAGCGATACTAGTAGTTTTCCCATTTCCAACCATTTCAAGAATTGTCTTACATCTTTTTCCAAGGTCTTTATTAAGTTTATATATTTGTAGATTTCTAGCAGCATAATCTCTTAAATATGGTGGGGCAGTATCACGTCCCATCCAATTCATTAATGGAACACCATGACAGAATTCTTTGTGATAATCACCAGTGTATGTCCCAGTAACCAATGACACCTGAGCAGGATAGGTAATCGGAGGAAAATCAGTTATACAATTCTTGGAATATATCCCATTTTCCATCATTTTCTTTATATTAGGCAATAATCCTTTATCTATAAATTCAAATAAATGGTCTGATCTTACATTATCAATTATGCAGTAGATAATCCTATTTACCTTATTCATGATATTAGAATTCTTAACCTAGAATAATATTGAGAATAATATTCGAGTAGTTAAAAAATATAATATTATTAATTATTTGAAAACAAGGAGATCCAAATAAAACTAAATATAAGAAATTGCTATTTTGTATTGTAGTAAGGGATATACATTTAGATAAGAAAGATTGTTGTAAAAATCAAGGAGAAAACTTCTTATTTGTATTTTAAAAAATAATAAAATTATTATATAGTTGAAGAGAATAAGGGAAATAGCCCCCGGTGGGACTTGAACCCACGACCGGCAGATTACAATTACAGCATAGCAATACTATATTACTACAGTCTGCTGCTCTACCACTAAGCCACGGAGGCAAAAATATAGATTTTTTATGTTCTATATTTTATAAGAAATTGTTATAAATTTTTAATTTTGTGGTTTTGGGACGTTTAAAAATCAACACAAATAGTTAAATGTTAACTTGAACTATTTTTCATAAATTATAAAAGAATACTTTTGAGAGGAAAAATGCCGTTTAGTAAAGAAGATGTTGTTAAATTAGCTTTTAAGATATATAAGAAAGGGGAGCCATTAGAAAAATCAATATGGCGCCTTGCTGAACTTTGCGTTACTATTAACAAAAATGTGAAAAATGGATATGATATCCAACCTTTAGAAACAGACAATCTGGTTTTATTAATAAGAGATGATGTAAACGGTGAAATAATTCAACCTCCTGAAGAAGAAATAAAAGAAGTTGCAGAAATAATTTATCATGAAAACCCTTCAAAAAGTCAACTCGATTGGTACATCGCAGAAAAGCAGCTTCTATTAGATGAAATTAAGAGTATTATTGCCCAAAATAGAAAGGCTTAAAATCTTCTCAAAAAAAATCATTTCAGTCTACTTTTTTTTAAGATTCTTGAGATTTAAAGAAGTGTAAGAACTATTAAAGTAGGAATAGTTGGTCTTATAATAGATATTATACTAATTATTAATAGTTAACAATAAAAATATCATTTTTTTGGGACTTTAAATTGTCGGGTCAAAGAAAAGGAAGAAAAAAGAAGGTAGAAGATAAAGCTCAAACATCCTTATTTTCTTTTGTTGATGAAAAAGAAAAAGAGAAGAAGGAAACAGAAAAAAAACCTAAGAAAGAACAAATTGAAAAAGTAGAAAAATTAAAGCCAACTGAAAAAGCTACTCCAACAAAAGAAGAGAAAATTGCAGAAACCCTACCAGAAAAGAAATCGGAAATAAAGAAACTCTCTCAACTCTCCTTCTATAAAGGAAATGATAAACCATTTGGATTAAAAATAGGAGATATAAAATTAGAAAAAGTCCTTAGAGAAGGTGTAACCTCAAAATATATCCGTTATTTGATAGCAAAAGGAGAAATTGTCAAAGATTTAGGAAGAGGATTATTGCTGGATGTTGATTATGATGGTGGCCAAAACAAGGCATTTTGCAAATTCTATGATCTTGATACTGATGATATAAAGATTTGGATTGATACTACTGAGCATGAACCCTACTGTTTAAGTAAAGAGTCTATATCAGAGTTAAAAGATTTGACTTTTAATGATAAGACCGAAAAGATAATTAAATTAACAGATTATGAAGGTTTCAAGCGATTTGAAGAAATAAAACGTTTTGATTTATTGAAAGATAAAGAAATTGAAATGACAAAGATTTATGGTAAGACACCTACAAACATAGGTGGTTCGGGAATTAATATACGGAATATCTTAGGGGGTAATGAAAAAAAAGCCTGGGAAGCTGACATCCGTTATCACTTAAATTATATCTTTGATACCCAGTTAATTCCTGGTTTAATTTATACAATCAAAAAGGGGAAACTCGAATTATTAAATTTTAAAAAAATTGATGATAATTCTAAAACAATGGCTGATGAACTTCGAACTCTATTTAAAGACGAGGCTCCAGAAATTCAAGAATTTTCTGAGAAATTTTTAGATATCTTTATTACTCCTATCCCTGATGTAAAGCGTGTAGCTATGGATATTGAGGTTAAGATAGGCGAAAGAGATTATAAAATTCCTGATCCAACTTTAGCTAACCAAGAAGTTATAAGTGTATCATTTGTAGCTACTGATGGGTTAAAAGTAGTCCATATGCTTGAACGAGAAGATTATTCTTTTGAAAAGCTTCATGAAGAATTTCCCTCTGATGCAAGAATTATTCTCTTTAAATCTGAAAAAGACTTAATTGTAGAAACCTTTCGACTTCTCTGGAAATATCCTGTGGTTATAACTTTTAATGGTGATAACTTTGATTTAAACTATCTATTTCATCGAGCGGATAGATTGAAAATTAGTAGAGATTTGAATCCTATACATGTAAAGCGAGGATTTGGAATATTATCAAAAGCAGAATGTGATTTAAAAAAAGGTATTCACATTGATGTTTTCAATTTATTCTTTAATCGAAGCATTTCAGGATATGCATTTGGGGGCGCATACGAAAGTGCATCACTCAATGCCATTAGTGCAGCTTTACTCGGAGAAGAAAAATATCAACATGAAGAAATAATCCATGAAATGGAATATGATATTCTCTCATGGTATAATCTTAAAGATTCCATATTAACATTAGATCTTACGAAGTTTAATAATTCACTCGTGTGGAATCTGATAATATTGTTATGTCGAATAACTAAAATGCCTATTCATGATATGGTTCGCAGACAAATTTCCACCTGGATACAAAATATATTCTATTTCGAACATCGTAGGAAAGGATTATTAATACCACGTAGATCTGAAATAGCAGAATTGAAAAAAGGAGGTATCTTATCATCTAAAGCTGATGATGAGAAATTTATGGGCGCTTACGTCGTACCTCCTGTTCCTGGGATACATTATGATGTTGTGGTTATGGATTTTGCTAGCCTATATCCTTCTATAATAAAAGAATATAATCTTTCATATGAAACAGTCTTATGCCCTCACGAGGATGATGAGGATAATCTAGTTAAAGGAACTCCTTATCATATATGTACCCATAAAATGGGAATCTTTGCATATGTAGTTGGATTTTTCCGTGATATCAGAGTGAAATATTTTAAACCAAAATCGGGGGATAAAAGTTTATCAGAAAAACAGCGCAATTATTACCAAACTATTCAGCAAGCTCTTAAAGTCTTTATTAATGGGAGCTATGGTGTATTTGGATCGCAGAATTTTCCATTATTTTGTTTACCAGTAGCAGAAAGTACTACTGGAATAGGACAATATTCTATTAAACAAACAATCAAAAAAGCTGAAGAGTTAGGTGTAGAGGTGTTATATGGGGATACTGATTCAGTATTTCTTAAAAATCCTACTAAGAATCAGATGAAAGAAATTTCCAATTGGAGTAAAAAAGAATTAGATTTAGACTTAGAAGAAGAAAAAACGTATCAGTTTTTAGCTCTTTCAGATAGAAAGAAAAATTATATAGGAATTTATAAAGATACGAAATATACAGATATTAAAGGATTAGTGGCTAAAAAGAAGAATACACCCGAATTTATTAAAAAAATTTTTAGTGACTTGATTGAAATCTTAAAAAATATTACGAATGATAATGAATTTTCAAAAGCACGAAATCAAATCATAGAAATAGTAAAATCCAACCTTAAAAAAATAGGTAAACCAGACACATTTTCTTTAGAAGATTACGCCATAAATATAGGTTTACAGAAAAATTTGAAGAGCTATACTAAAGTTATACCTCAACATGTTAGAGCTGCAATTGAATTAAAAGAGGCAACGGGAAAAGAATATCAAAAAGGGGAAACAATCAGTTTTATTAAGAGCAAAGGACCAATCGGAGCAAAAGCTATTGAGTTAGCAAAACTCCAAGATATTGATACAAAAAAATATAAAGAGCTTTTAACTTCTGCCCTAGAACAAGTCTTTGATGCTCTTGGTATAACTTTTGAGGAAGTAAAGGGAATTAAAAAGATGGACTCATTTTTCTGAATTTTTTAAAAAGCAAAAAAAATAATAAATTTAATATTAATTATTATCTACTAAATTCGTTTAGAGTTCTAAAAAAACGAAGAGTTTAACATTAAAGATGATAAATAAAAAAAGTTATAAATCGAACCTATTTCTATTATTGATTATTTGTTCATCTCTTTTAAGCAGTGTTGTAATTTATCAACCATTTATTGGTCTTAAACCGAACATATTTAATTTCGTTGATGGTATTAACGCAGATCAAATTAATCCTACAAATAGTTTGATTGGAATTCAAAATGTAACTAATCATGGTGGGGCTTTTGAAGGATACAATCTTTTTATTCTAATGAAGACAGAGGTAGGCACATTAAAAAGAGAAAATTATTTACTAATTACAGATATGGAGGGAAATATAAAAAAGCAAAGAAATTATGTGAGTCTGAAACCTGTTGAATTTTTAAATTCAACAACTTTAATGTACGGAGAATGGGGTGCATGTGCTCTATGGAATATTTACGATAATAGTACTGAGATCTTAGATTTTGTTGGACATCACGAATATGAATATAATCCTATAAATGATACTTTTTTCACATTTGGGCTTAAAGGTGTAATCATTAACAACATCACTTATCTATTTGACATTATTTATGAATACAATCGAGCGGGACAAGTTGTATGGTTCTTAAACACTTGGTCATTCATAAATTATACGCAATGGTGTCCTTTACATGACCTATTAATGTATAAGGGTAAATTTATTCCAGATATTACCCATTCAAATACTCTCTTTTTCGATATAGAAGAAGATGTAATTTATTATAACTCAAGAAATGTAAATACATTTTATAAAATTAATCATACCAATAAAGAAGTTATTTGGGGACTTGGGGAGTATGGTAATTTTACCCTTTTTGATCAACACGGTAATACAAAGCAAAATCTTTTTTATCATGCTCACTCTATAGAGAAAATTGATGATAACACTTTTATCTTGTTTGACAATGATTTTCATAATCAAACGAATCCTTTTAATCATAGATCACGACTACTTGAGATTACTATAAATGAAACCATAATGACTGCTAATGAAACATGGTCATGGATAAGTCCATCAAATTATTATAGTAGTGCATTTGGAGATGCAGATAGGTTACCAAATAAAAATCGTCTTGGAACCTTCGGAACAACTTTCCATGGATCGGACGTGAATATTGGAGCAAGATTGGTTGAAGTAGACAATACTGGTCAAATTGTTTGGGAGATGAATTACCCTCATATAAATAATAATAAATTTGCAGTTTATCGCATGGAACGTTTTCATTTTTCACCTATACTTAGTTCTCCTAAAGATCTCAACATCATTGAAAATGAAAGTATTTCAATTAAATGGAATGCTTGGTATAATTTTCGATCAAAGCAAAAAGTTAATGGTTCCTATATACTTTATCTCGATAGCACCCCAATCAAATCGGGAATCCATACATTTGAGAAATTTTGGCATTCCACGAATTTAACATTTAGTTCAGATGAACTTGAAAGCTTAAAAAACCTTAAACCAGGAATTCATAATCTCGCCTTAGAACTTGCTGATGAAGCAGGTCATAAAACAACTGATAGCGTATTTCTCTATAATTTACATGTGAATGATACTAAAAATATCATTGGATATCCTTTAATTTTATTTATTAATTTCCTATCATTGACTTGGTTAGCTTTTATTTATAGATTAAAAAAATTAAAATTAAAAATTTGAGATAATATCAAAAAAAAAATAAAAATAAATTTAATTATTATCTACTTCTTACTGAAATCGTTTGGATTTCCTCCAGTTTCAAGATATTCAGCATATTTTTTTAAACTTTTTAATAGCATCTCTCCTGCCATTCCAAGTATGGGTTCCTGACTTGCATCGTCAAATTCAGCCCATATAGTGGCCTCAACAACATTTCCTTTTGGTTTTAAGACGTATCCTAAACTTGTCATTGGACTACCCTCTTGAGTCGCCGATAAACTTTCAGGAGGGTTTGTTTCTATACGAGTTGATGTTACATCCCCAACATTCGTTTTAAAAAAATAATTACCTGGTCCCAATTCTTTAACTTCATTAACAACGATATTCCATCTAGCATAGTCATTATCATCGTCAATGATCTTAAAAATCTTTTCTTGAGAGGCAGAAATATCTACACTTCTTTCTACACGTGGCATAAATCTTACACTTTTTGAATTTAAAACAAACATGGTAAAATTTCGATTAAATATTTTTAGAACGAGATAATTTATAAAACTTTATGTTTTTAGTATATACATTTACAAGAGATAATAAAATAAACCCATTATCAAGGCACTAAAAATGGGATTTAGAATATTATCATCTATCTTCAGATTTGAAATATCGATTATAAAGAATGTAGTTGCCCCCATGAATGAAATTGTAAAAATCACAAATATATTTAACGAATTTTCAAACAACCATAAAGAAAGGGAAGCTATCATAAATGAG
This sequence comes from Promethearchaeota archaeon, assembly GCA_048940605.1. Taxonomy (GTDB): domain Archaea; phylum Asgardarchaeota; class Lokiarchaeia; order Sigyniarchaeales; family SOKP01; genus Loki-b32. The sequence continues at coordinate 27 of JBHLOJ010000038.1, read as the reverse complement.
GCTAAAAATCCCGCAATATAACCCACA
>JBHLOJ010000037.1:24921-27467 GCA_048940605.1 Promethearchaeota archaeon | reverse complement strand
ATAATGAAACAGATGTTGGGAAGATTAGTAAAGATTTTGATGTATATGTACCCTCCACCCCACCAGATCCATGGATCATAATATTAATTACAGCAGGGATTTCAGGAGTGGTTGCACTAGTAGGCGTTATGTCTTACCGTACAATTAAAAATATAAGACACAAACAAATTGAAAAAAAAGAAAAAATCTATAATTCTTGCATGGACGTCTTACATCTGGATTATATAATGGTAACAGACAAAAAATCAGGATTAAATGTTTATAAACAAAATTTCTCAGAGAAACAAATCGATGCGGCCTTAATATCAGGATTTTTACAAGCAATCCATTCCTTTGGTATAGAATTAATCAAAGTCGAAGATCAGTCCCAAACGATAAAATTAGAATATAAAGATTCAATTGTCTTAATGAGTGAGTTCGTTAATGTTAGGCTAATATTACTAATGAAAGAAACACCTTCAAGATTCTTCTTGTACTCATTAGAAGAATTAGCTTATGATATTTATAAAAATTATGGAGATATGATTGATTCTTTCGACGGTAATGTTGAGCCTTTTCAATCAATTGAAACTTTACTTAAAAGACATTTAGAAGCAACTTTTATATATCCCTTAAAAATAGCTCCAATTGATAAACTTAATAAAATTAGAATTTCCCAAAATGAAAGAATTTATGTCAATAAAGCTGTATCACTAATGAAAACTAAAAATATGAATCATTTTTACGTTAGATCGTTATTAACTGAAAAAGAATGCAGTCCCAAAGACGTAGAGACTATACTTGATTTAATGGAAAAGAAGATTTTTCAAGTAGTATAAAAATATATTGTTTTCCTTTATTGGATTAATCAAATACTCAATCTTCAACCTTTTTTTTCTATTTTGATAATGAAAAGGATATTTATTTCTTATTTAGTGTAAATTTATATTTTCAAATTATCACTTATGATATAATGAAAAAAATTAATCATATCTTACCAGTAATTAGCGTTCTTTTTACAACAATTTTTGTTCTAAACACAGTTCAATATATTGATATATCTCACGCTCAAGGGATTGATACACCAATACTTCTCTCATCCAAATTTCAAATGAAAGAATATGCAGAAAATATCGATAATAACACGGGAGTAAGTTCAATAGACATTCCTCTACCTTCAGAAACCTGGAATATTACTAACATTGAACTGAACATTACTGATATTAAATTAGGGAAAGAGGTTAAACCTATTGAAGATAAGGGACAATCAATTCAAATAATAGATTCTAGAGGAAAATTAGGTTACGGGGTAGAACTTAATATAACTGAGCCTACTATTTTATTTGGTGTCTATATATATGGATATATAACAGGAACTCCTGTCTACCCTGTTTATGTTCAAATTCAAGGTTATGATGTGGGTATCGATGCGCCAGATGAAAATATTTTAGGGAGTACTTTAATAAATATTTCTAGTCCTGGTTGGCACCTGCAAATGTTTGAAGAAGAAATCTCACTTACTTCAGGTAAATATTATTTAGTAATAAATGGGTCTGAATTAGAATTCCCAGCAGATAAATCAACTTATAATTGGTTTTATAATTCCAGTGGAACCTTAAATCCTCTTTTAAACACAGCTGTCTATGATAATGATTGGAAAAAAGATAAAACTGGAGAACCATTCTTACATAAGTTAGTTCAACGAGTTAATAGATCATTCAATGCAGAAGAAGTTAATATGACAGCTGAATTCAATGGATCATCCTATCCAATTTTAGATGGACCAACCCAAGGTACTGGAAATCTAACAGTTAATGAATTAATTACTCCAAATAGTACAAACTTTAACATTGCGATTAGAAATAATCGTTCGATTGATTTACTATTCAATGTGAGCTATCATATTAAATTAGTAAATATATTCCTTTCTGATGGGCAAGTACAATTAATCGAGGGAGTAGCTAATAGGTGGGTTTTGACTCCTGAAATAAATAGAATATACTATAATTATACTGTTAAATTTGATTACCCTACCTCATGGTATAACTTTTCAGTACTAAGAAATGGATTAGATGCTCCAAATGTTACTATAAATCCAACAGATAAATATATTCTATTCTCTGATGCTTCAATTATCCCCGGAGCTTCTTGGGAAATATCTGCTAACTCACCTAATACTGTATTATCCTTGAATACTCCAAAAACTAAATTTGAACCTAATCAAGATTTAGAATTCTCAGTTCTACCACCACTTAATCCAGGAAATCTTACTTATATACTTATAAATTCATTAGGTTTTGAAGAATATAGGGAGACTATAGAAATAATAACAACAACTACCAGTCAAATTGTTTTATCTTACACACTATCATCTAATCCAAATGAGGGAATTTATTCGGCATACATTTATTGGTTTGATGGAGAAGATGCGGGAATTGTCTCCCAAGACTTTAAAGTTAATATCCCATTTGTATTGAATCCAATATACATTGTTATAATTGTAGTGGGGTCAATTACTATAGCAGGCGTTAGTTTTACTACGTATAAACTTGTAAAAAAATCTAAAA
>JBHLOJ010000037.1:18363-24821 GCA_048940605.1 Promethearchaeota archaeon | reverse complement strand
ATCCACTGCGATATAAATACAATATGCAATAAACATAAAGATACCAAATCCACCACCGCCACCACCATATTTTTGAGCTTTACGTGATTTTTCTTTTTTGTCTCTTTCTTTTATTTCCTTTTTATCTTCCTCAGGTAATTTACGCCACCATAAATATCCACCAACACCAAAAAATAGAGCTGCAGGAACTCCAACAAACAGTAAATCCCATATAATTAAAAGTATAATGGTTCCAACAAGATAATTAAGTGTCCAATTACCAATGCGGCCGGTACGTGGATCTACAAAAGGATTTGCTTCTATAACCCAAAGTAATACTAATATTAGACCTATAAAAGCACATATCGCTGCTATTATTGCTACAATAAATGATATTTTATATTTTTTAATCATTCCCTTCCAAAATGTCCAATCTTCTGATTCTTCATTCTCACTCATTTTAAATGCCTTTTATTAATATTTGTTTTCTAATAAATTAAGGGCTTAAATTTTCGATATTCAATATTAATTTTAAAAAATTAGGAGTCCATTATTTAAAAATATTGGTTTAATAGATTCTAAATTCTTAAGAGAAGAGTTAAGAAATATCAAATATTTTTATTTTAATACAATATTCGAAAATTAACTTAAAAAGAAGCGACTATCATGGCTGTCACCTTTATGAGGAAATTAGAATTAGAACCTGATACTTATGAAGAGAAATTTACAGTCTTAACAAAAGGGGTTAATGTTGAAGTAAAAAATTGGGTATTGGAAAGGATTGGAACTTCTAAATCTATATTAGAAATAGGATGTGGAACGGGTACTCTTGCTGCCAAGATGGCACTAAACGGAAATGATGTTATAGCAATTGATAAAAATCTTCAAATGATTAATACTGCTATGAAGAACTATCCTTCTGAGAAAGATCTAAAATTAATATATCAAATAGGATCTATACGAGAATTACCTGCCGATGAAAATTCTAAAGACATGCTTGTTAGTACATTCATGCTTTCTGAACTTCGACCATTTGAACAACAAATTTTCCTTAGAAATGCATGGAAAGTATTAAAACCAGGAGGAAAATTAATCATTGCGGCCGAATTTATCCCTTCAGGATTCTGGAAGATAATTTTTAAACTAAAACGATGGTGGTACAAAAAAAAATTAAGAAGGCTTCGATTACCAAGTACTTCACTTGTGAGATGGTTTTTTAATTATATAGAACCTATAGGATTTAGAATTAGTGCTGAAAAAGTATGGAAGAAAGGATCAATCAAAGCTCTGGAATTAGAAAAAGTAGGGGATGAACCTAAATATTATCGTCCAGCGCAAAGAAAATTTAAAGGGTTTATAGGGCAATTACAAATATATAGATGCATTTTTACCGGCCAGGTGGACCATATTCCTATTGAACCAGGTATTTATCAATCAGGAAAACCAGATGAAAATTCACCTATAATTGTAACCGCAAACTACATTTATACATACATTAAAGTTATGAGGGCTCTTAAAGGAATAGATGCCTGGGTATTATGTGTAGATTCAAGAGGAATAAATGTGTGGTGTGCTGCCCGAGGTGATGATTTTGGTAACAAACAACTAATTGAAGCAGTTGAAGCAACTGGAATTGAGAAAATAACTAATAGAAAAACTTTAATTCTTCCTCAACTTTCAGCTGGAGGTGTTGCTGCCCCGTTAATCTCCATGGAATCCGCTGATTTTCCATTCAATCTGTTATATGGTCCAGTATGGGCTAAATATTTACCTAAATATTTAAAAGAACGCCCTGCAAGAAAACCTGGCAAATGGAAACTAGCAAAATTCACTAGTTCTCATCGATTAAGAGCATTCATAACACATACGACATTCTTATTACGAAAAATTTTCCTCTGGCCATCTATTGCTTTGTTATTGGTTCTTTTAGGACTCAGTTTTATAACACCTTTTTGGATTGATAAATTTTGGAGAGTAGGTGAGATTTGGCTTTGGATAATCCTTACTAATTTTCTAATTGTAGCACTCTTCCCTCTTACAAATTTTACACGAAGGTTTATTATTAAAGGAATCATCTTCGGAATCATAAACTTACTGCTTCTAGGAGTACTAACATGGCTACTCCATAACAATATACTATTAGTTTTATGGAATTCGTGTTTCTACTTTTGGCTTGCATTCTTCTCTACAATGAGTCTTAGCGGATATTCAATGGCTTCTAGTCCCGGTGAGATTCAAGAGGAATATCCAATTTTCAGGAAAATACATCTTTCATTGTTAATTATTGGTTTAATTACAGTTGTTATTGGATTTATCTTATATTAAATTACAAAATAAAATAAATATGATAAATTCTAATATTTAATTAAAGTTTAAAAAAAGGATGTGCTTAAAATAACATTAAAACCCTCATCAATTCAAATAACAATTACCCTCCCAAAGATATCAATCAATCCAGATTTATGCACCGGGTGTGGGATTTGCGCAGAAGTTTGCCCTTTTGGAATCCCCCAGTCAAATAGTAATGGGAAATTTGAAATTTATGAACCTGAACGATGTACTGAATGTAGTGCATGTAAAAGAAATTGTCCAGCTATGGCGATTCTTCTACAAGAACGTAAAGGGTGCGGTTGTTTATGGGACGCTCGAGCGCGGTCTAAAAATCCACAAAATAATAGTTGTTGTGGATAAAAATTCTGAATTTAAGTCACCTTTTCTTCTTTTAGTTTACTACTGCAATATATACAGAATTTTTGTTCGATTCCAATCTTCATTTTTTTTAATGATTTAAGAAAACAGACTAAATAATAATAAAATTAAACGAGACTTGAGAATCGCATTAATACTAATTAAAAATAGCTTCTTCTTTTTTTCTCTTCAAGATAACTTTTTTTAATTAGAAGTTCCATTTCTGCATTTAACCAGCATAATTCATCATAACTACATGATGAATGGAAAACTTCTTCTGCCTTTCTTTTAATATCTTCAATAGATGGCATCTCTAAACTCATCTTCTGAATTTTCTCTGCTAGCATCCAACATAAATCGTTATAAGAATATTTAGCTAAGGAGAGGTAGTATGCTGCTTCTCTTATTTGAGATTCAAAATCTGGTTCTTCTACTTCCTCTATAATTTCTTCTTTTTGCGGAGTCTTTTCGACTGGAATTATATCTTTAGGTTCTTCTTCGATGGGTGTTTTTTCAAGTCTAATAAAACTCACAGCTTTGGGGCCTTCTTCGGCCTTTTGTATTGGTTTTGACTTTCTATGTTCCTTAATTTGGTGGAGCCATTTTATTATCCTTGTTTCAACTGTAATTTCTCGTTTTTCTGGAGTTCCATCAAGTTTGACAGACATAATACTTTGAGGAGGTGCTTCAAAAACAAACTCAGGTCTTCTTTCAATTGTTTCACCAGGAATTAAACCTTTTTCTAAATTATGCATCATTGCTAAAAATGAACCATACTCTCTTTTTTCTTTCATGATGAGAATTTTAGTTGAACCACCACGTTCTTTATCTAATTTCCTCGCAATATCAGCAGTAATATCTTTTTTTTCTTGCGGGACTTTTAATCCCACCCAAATATATATTGTGTTTTTCTCTTCATCATCAACTAGATATACATCATTTTCCTCAAAGGATAATTTATCTAATATGGTTAATTCTCCTTTTATGCCAATTTTATATAATCGCATTTAACTCTCTCAAAAGAATAATCTAATAATATAGAAATAAATACAATTTTAGTTTAAAAAACTTTTTTGCTAACACGAGTTTTTGGTTTGCTTAAATTTTTTAATAAGTTCTCTATTATGTTTTTAAAAACAAATACACGGAACAAACTAAATTTTTGAAGTTGAGTAATGAAATGGCAGAAACAAAAGATCCTACTCTAAAAGAGTATGAAAATTTAATTGAACAATTAATGCAAGAGAACGAGGCGTTAAAAAAACGAATCTCTGAATTAGAGGAGGAAAATGATCTTCTCAAACATATAGACTATTCTTATAATGAGCCATCACCACCTATTGAGAAAGAAGCTAAAAAACCAATGAAACTCTTTAAAAAAATAATTGAAAAAGATATCACAGAGTCTCTTGAACCGATCCAAGTAGAGATACATAAAGCTCCTGAACTTTTAGAAGAACAAGAATTAGAGATCCAACCTGATTTAGAATCCCCTGTTCCAATGATTAGTAGTTCAAATAAGCCAATTGTTGAAGGATATTCACGACGTCAATGTCCTCACTGTGATAATGACAGACATATGTTTATTTATGAAGAAATAGACAAAACAAATATAATCATGGCTTATCCACGCATTTATGGAAAGAAATATAAGTGTGGTAAATGTGGGACGAATTGGGTAGTGAAAAATGAGTAATCATCCCAAATCCAATATATAATGAAAAATTTGTTTATCCACTTTACCTAAATGCTAAGCTTATTGAGTTAAGAAAATAGGGTATTTCCTGAAACATGTTCGAATTTAGTTTTATATAGAATTTTTCCTTTTAAAAGATTATAAGATTAAAATTTCTATGAGATGAGGAAATCATAAGTGAGAAAGAAATTTTGGCACAAGTTTTTGATTTACAAGAAATGTTAGATTATCAAGAAGGTTCAGTTGTAAGTAGAACTATAATTAATAAAGAAATTGGAACGGTAACACTTTTTTCTTTTGATAAGGATGAAGGATTAAGTGAACATACTACTCCCTTTGATGCCCTTGTATATATTTTTGATGGAGAAGCTGAAATCTCAATTTCAAAACAATCACAAATCGTTAGAAAAGGACAAATGATAATCATGCCGGCGAATAAACCACATGCATTAAAAGCATTAGATCGGTTTAAAATGATGTTAGTCATGATAAAAGCCTAAGTACATATGATTATGTAGTATATCAGAACTTAAATCGTAAATTACCTAAATTTATATTTTTCTTTTACTCTTATTAATTTGTGAATGAAAAAGAAATATCAGATGAAGAATTAGAAGATGAGCTCGATGAGGCATTTAAAGTTAGTGAAATTAAAAGAAATGTGTTCAGTATCATACGAAAAGAAAGGGAATCTTTAGAAGTTAAAGAAAAAAGAATAAAGGATAAATTTAAACTTTAAATTTAGAATTTCCAATTTTTAGCAGAAATATTCTTTTAATGTAAAGCTTCTTCTCCTTTATGAATAATACGATTTGCGATTATATATAATAAATACAATATAAAAACAAATAAAACAGAGATACCAAGTATAGAAAAATATATTCCTGTTATCTCGAACCTTTCAGATACTGGTGCTAATGTGAAAGGTACTAAAGCAATTCCTATGAAATAACTTGCAGTGAGTAAACCTGCTAGTGCACCTCGCCGTTTAGGTGAAAGTACTTGACTATAATATGTTATAGAAGGAAATAACGTCCCTCCTGCAAGACCCGCAATTATCCAACCTACTGCTAAAATTATAAAGCTTTCATGCTTATCAATCGAATTTCCGATAAGTAATAAGATTAACAACGAAATAAAAAGTAGAATAGAACCGAAAAATAAAGGAATATGTATTCCTCTTTTCTTAATTATAATCCCAGTAAGAACACCTATTAGGGCTGAGCCAAATCCTGCTATTCCTAAAACTAGACCTACAAGCCTATCATCTATGATAGGAGGTGGTCCTGAAAGAATCTTCGAAGTCCAAATATTTATCGCTAAATATGTATGTGATATGAGGAATGCAGCAAACATTAATAAAATAATAACCCCTCGACGTAATTCAATTGAAAGTTGAGTTAATAAAACTTTAATTCCTGCCTCTTCTGGTATTTTTTGATATGGTCTTGAAGTAATACTAAAAAAAATTAACCCAAAAACAGTAATAATAATAAATAATATATAGATTGATTGCCATCCTATTGAAATCATTTGTGAGGCAATCAAGGGTCCTACACCAACCCCAAGATTTGCACTTGCTCCAAGATATCCCATTTTATTAGGTATATTAGGCGGGGATGTGATATCTGTCATTAAAGCGATTAGAACAGGATTGATTAAACCAAATCCTAAGCCCCCTAGAACATTAGCAATTGTATACAAAATTAAATTGAATGACAAAACTGCTATTAGCATTGCAACTCCAAATACAATTAATCCAATAATCAAAACCGGATATCTCCCCTTCATATCTGAAATTGCTCCTGAAAAAAGTTGCATAATTGCAAATGGGAACATAAAAGCGGGAATAGCAATAAGAATGGCACTAGGAGATACGCTAAATTCAGTTGAAAGCGTGTGAAATAAGACTAATATAACATTTCCTGTTAAAGGTCCAAAGAAATAAAGCAAGTATATAACGAATTCTAGAACTATTGAAGATTTGCTATTATCAGTATTAGGTACTTTATTTTCAGCAGATATACTCATGTTTTTACTATTACTTTCTCCTATATAAAGTATATTCTTATATATTAGCAAAACGAGCTTTTAA
>JBHLOJ010000037.1:6563-18263 GCA_048940605.1 Promethearchaeota archaeon | reverse complement strand
ATCAATATCAACAGGTACTTCTCTAGTTGGTAAAATTATTTCCATTTTTTCATTTTTAAATAGCTTTTCAAATAATTCGGGATAGTTAGTATGAACGGGAATTAACTTTTCTGGACTTAACTCACTGATAAATCTAATTAAATCATGGACTTTCGCATGACCTGAAGAATGGATTCGATATGAAGGAATTCCCTTATCTAAGAGCTCGTTTGAAATTTTATTTTTGTAAAATCTGTAATCTTCAGCATAAGGATCGATATTCGAACAAATAAATACTCCTCTCAGTTGTGTCGGTAAATAATTCTTAATCTTATTATAATCCCAATTAGAAGCAAAATATAGAAAAAAATGACCTTCAAGATTTCTTAAATCATCTAAAGTTATTCGTCGTTGTGTCATCTCATCTCGCTCTAATAAATCATATAAATCTTTCTTCCAAGGCAATTTTACATCATCATGAGACAAGATCAATATATCTTTATTAATTTCTATATTCGGATCTTTCATAGTATCGTGAATTGCTTTCCTATTTAAACGATTATAAAAATATGCATCTTTTTCGGTGATAATGAACTTCCAGTTGTATTTTTTCGCTATGTTTACATATGTTCTAAACCGATCCCAGTCTACTCTATCATAATGTACAAGAACATAGTCGAATAACATATAACTAAATAATTTTCTTAAATGTTGTTTGACCATTCTCTCAGATTCAATTACTCCCTTATTAATGTGCGTACCCTCACAAATTAGAACTTTCACTAATTCTCCTTTACTCCTACTTATTTCTTTTACTTTCCTTATTAAGTCTAAAGTCATTAATTGAAGTGGTCCATGCATTCGAAAATCTCCAGAATATACTATTATCCCTGAGGACGTACATATAATGAATCCATAAGCAGCAGGGATAGAATGATCAACATGAATAGGATAAATTTTTAATCCCTTAATATTAATCATATTTCCTGTTCTAAATCGAATCCATTTCAAACCATGTAAAAAATTTTCGAATTTAGGTGGAGAGCATAATGATAAGGCTTTTATTATCCTCTTAGTCACTACACCTGTATAAATTGGAATATTACGATTAATAAACGAAAGACCTTGATAGTGATCCCTGTGTGGATGAGAAATTAAAATTCCATCAAGATTTGAGGGGGGATCTGTCTTATTTTCACATTCTTCTATTTTTTCGCGAAACCTAAGTTTTGTGTGGTCATATATGAAATACCGAGAATACAAATTCTGAATTGGAACGTCCTCTTCTCGAGGTAATACATGACTTTCAGTTAATTGTCTTATTTCAGTAGGTTCAGATGTATTCGACCGAATATGAGCGAATTCAGCTGAATTTATCCCAAAATCAATAAATAGTTTAACTTTAAATATGGAATCCTCCAATAAAACCTTGTTACCTCCTACTTTATTTAGTCCTCCATAAAAAGTCAACTTGACTGAAGATTCCACTTAATTTCATCTCTTTTGGGATTTATTGGATAAAAAAATTTGAATTGTTGAAATTCAAGATTAGTCAGTACATTGCAAGAACCATGCTTTCATATAAAAATTTTAGTCTTTATTATAAAATTGTTAAACCCTATATTAATAAACTAATCAAAATCAAATTAAATGTAAGGTATTTAATCATAACATGACACGATAAATATCTTAATTTGATCTAATAAGCAAAATTGGTAAAAAATGACATCTATTACTGTTTATGATGGCGCAAAGACCATTGGGGGAAATAAAATTTATGTGAATGAGAATGGAAATGGTTTATTTTTTGATTTTGGAATGAACTTTAAAAAATATGGGCAATATTTCCAAGAATTCCTCTCTGCTCGAAGTAATCGAGGAATTTACGATCTTATCCAACTTAACTTAATACCAAAACTTAATATCTATCGGGAGGATTTAGTTCCATCAGATTTTGATGTGTCTAAATTTCCTAACTTAGATATAGATGCTGTTATCCTAAGCCATGCCCATATGGACCATTTTGGAAATATTGGATTGCTTAATCCTAAGTATCCAATTATTGCTTCTCCATTAACATTAATGATGCTTAAAGGGATTTTAGATTGTTCTACTTCTATGCTTGGTGCTGATGTAGCATATTATTCTCTTAAAAAACATAAAGAAGATGGGAGAATCTTAGAAGCTGAAAGAGGTAGAGATATTGGAAGAGATTTTATTTGTACCGAAAGCTTCTCTAAAACACTTATTGATTTTATGCTAACCCGTGTTTCTAAGAGGAAAACCTATGAGGAAGGTAATATAAGTCAATTGAAAGATTATCCTTCAAATTTTGAAATAACCGCGTACAATGTTGATCATTCCATTTTTGGTGCAACGGCTTATCTAGTTTCAGGGGAGACGAAGATTGCATATACTGGAGATTTTCGTTTACATGGAGAAAGGGGGAAAAATAGCGAGAGATTTATAAAAGAAGCTAAAGGAACATCGATTTTGATTATAGAAGGAACTAGATCTGCTAAGGAAGACATCAGTGAGTCAGAAGATATTGTATATGAAAATTGCCGAAGAGCTGCTGAATTAGCAAAAGGACTAATTGTTGCTGACTTTACTGCAAGGAATTTTGAAAGGCTTGAAACATTTAAAAAAATCGCAAATCAAGTAGGAAGATCTCTTGTTATTACACCTAAAGATGCATATTTACTTAATGCTCTGAAAAAAGCCGATGGGATAAATAGGATTAAAGATTTATATGTTTACAACGTTCTTAAAACCATTAGAAAGGGCTGGGAAGATCTTCTTCTAAATGAAGAACCTGATATTCAATATTTAGACCCAAAAGATATTGCGAAAGAACAAGAGAACTATTTAATATGTTTTTCTCTTTTTGATATGAAAAACTTATTGGATATTAAACTTCAATCGGGAACTTATATTTATTCTTCAAGTGAAGCATTTGAAGAAGAATCTGAGTTCGATTTCGTAAGATTAAACAATTGGCTTAAACATTTTAACTTTAAAATTTATGGATTTGAAGTTGTTGAAGAAGGAGGTAGAGAAAAGCCAAAATTCACAAAGGGATTTCACGCTTCTGGACACGCCTCCAAAAAAGATTTGGTATGGGCAATTGATACTATCAATCCTGATATCATAATCCCTGTTCATACTGATAATCCCCAGTGGTTTGAGGATAACTTTGAAAACGCAGTACTATTAGAAGATGGTCAAACTCATGAATTTTAATTAGGGAAAAATTCTCTTTACCTTTAACTTATAAAAAAATATTGTTGATCTAATTTTTTTAACTATATAATATGAATCTTAAAATAGAATAATTGAATATTTTATTTACAAATATTATAGGTGAAATATAATGACGAAAAACAAAATTCGACCTGGTGTATACATATATCCTATGCCTGTTTCAATTATTGGGACTAATGTGAAAGGAAAACCAACATTCATGGCTTTAGCATGGATTAATGCCGTTGAATATAGACCACCATTAATTGCTATTTCTTCTTATGAGGGTCATTATACAAATATAGGTATAAAAGAGAATCAAACTTTTAGCGTGAACTTCCCCTCAGAAGGGATGGTAGAAGTTACGGATTATGTTGGTATAGTTTCAGGAAAACAAGTAGATAAATCAGAAGTATTTGAAGTTTTTTACGGAGAATTAGAAACTGCTCCTATGATAACTCATGCACCAGTAAACCTTGAGTGTATGGTTGTAAAAACTATCAATACTAAGGAGTTCTCCGAAGCAGAAAAGGGTTGTGAGATCTTTATTGGGAAAGTAATCGGTGCCTATGCAGATGAATATTATCTTACAAATGGAATACCTGATATAAATAAACTAAAACCCTTTATATTTTCAATTGATAATAAATATTGGAAAATAGGAGAATTTCTAGGGAGCGCTTTTAGCATAGGAAAAACATACAAAAAGGAATAAATAGATTCACTTTTTATCTTTTAAAATCGAAAAGAAAAATAAAAATATATAATTAGATATTTCAAAATGATTTATTATGAGTTATTTAGTAGTTTATTACTCAAGAACAGGCAGAACTAGAAAAATTGGTAAAATTATCGCAACTGAAACTAATTGTGATAGTGAGGAAATTATTGATACTAAAAAACGTACTGGAATTATAGGATTTCTAAAATCTGGTAAGGATGCCACATTAAAGAAGTTAGCAACTATTAGAGAAGTTCAAAAAAATCCAGAATTATATGATTTAATCATATTAGGAACACCTATCTGGAATAAGAGAATAACTCCCGCGATAAGAACCTATATCACAGATTTTAAAGACAAATTTAGAAATGTTGCTTTTTTCTGTACTGAAGGTGGAAGCGGTGGGCAGAAAATATTCAACAGTATGGCAAACCTATGTGAAATAACACCAAAATCAACGTTAGAAATCACAAAAAGCGATATTAAAAATGAAGAACATATAATTAAAATCAAGAAATTTATCCAAGAACTTAAAAAAGGCTAACTTTTCGATACTATTGACAGATTTGTCCTATATTGACATTAATTTTTAATAAATAGCATTCATAATTAATTCTATGACAGAAGTAGATTATTATGAAACAGTCAGACAAAAATTAGTGTTAGGCCCTCTAAGTTCTCCAAAACATAGAAAAATTAAAAAATTAATGAAGGTATTTTGGAATGAAGAAGAAATTAAGCTTATTTCACACTTCGATAGTGCTGATAAACACAATTCATTGAAACAATTGGAAGAAAGATCTGGTATTTCTAAGGATGAGATTAAGAAAATATTATCCCGATCAGTTAAAAATGGTACCATTACTAAATCTGGTGCAAAATATTGTCTTGAACCAATAATTCCAGGAATTTTTGAGAAATATTTTATGAGAAGTACAGATACTGAAGAAAATTTGAAAAAAGCTGCTGTACTGTATAGAGACATCATGAAGGAGATTTTGCCCCAAAATTCCCGTGATATAGAATGGAAACTCTTTCGTCCACTTCTTCCAATCGAAACTAATGAAAAATTGATTGAAATTAATAAAGATTACGATGTTCAAGCACAAACGTTACCCTACGAGACAGTATTGAATCTAATAAATAGACACGATCAATTTGCGGTTATAACGTGTCAATGTCGTTTAATTGGTGAACTATCTGGAGAACCTTGTGAAGTGGCTCCTGCTGAAATGGGGTGTTTAGTTGCGGGACCTGCTGGACAAATGATGGTTAATATGGGTGTTCGTGGAGCAAGATTGTTAAATAAGGAAGAAGCTATCGAATTTCTCAAGGAAACTGAAAAGAGAGGGTTAGTACATAATGCTATTTGTGATCAAGGTCTTGAATCATCCAACTTTTTCTGTAATTGTTGTAGTTGTCATTGTGGAGCGTTATTTCCAGCCAAACTTTTTAACGAAAAAGGTGTATATCCCTCTAATTATTCTCCCACTTTTAATAGGGAGCTTTGTACAAAGTGTGAAACATGTATGAGAAAATGTCCCAAAGAAGCGATATATCATAAATTTCCAATAGAAGCCGATTCTTCAGATGAAGAAATGGTATTAAAAACAGAATTATGCATAGGATGTGGCATATGTGCTGTGAATTGCCCAAATAATGCAATAAAAATGGTAAAAGTACGAGATTATATCCCACCAGATAAAGCACTAATAGGAAATAAAACTTTTACCCAAATGTTGCTCTAAAATTTAAATGTAACTTTTTTTTATTCTCTATTTTCTAATATTTTAAAATAAAAAAAAGGGAATATGTAAGATTTAAAATAATCGAGAGAAGAAGTTCAAAACACCTTTACTTTATATTTTCTATCTTGCAAAATTCCTAATTCTTAATACTTTTACTAACCCTTTTTACTAATAAATTAAATTATTAATAAAATGATTTTCGGCCACGTGAGCTCATTCGAGGTCCTTTTTGAGTAACTCTTACGCCACTGGCTTGTGGACCCTTCTTTCCTTCTGTGATTTCGTATTCTACGATATCCCCTTCATAGATAATTTTAAATTCATCACTCTCTCCCTGAATCTCGGAATAATGAACGAAAACATCTGAGGAACCATCATCAGGAGTTATGAACCCATAACCTTTCTTGCTATTAAACCATTTTACTGTTCCTTTTACCATTGATATAACCTAGGCACTTTCATAGAAATTAGTACACATTTAAAAATGTACCAATCAAGATCTTTAAGTATTCCCTCATAATATAGTTTTCTAAAAATGAATATTAAGAGAAAATATACTATTAAATTGAAAATAAAAAATTCTACTTGAAATTATTGATTGGAATATTCTATGAACCACTCGAACACTAATGGAAGATTTTCAATTATTCGGTATTTAATATCTTTATGTAAGACCACAATAAATATTTCCTTAAATCCTTTTACTTTTTGATAAATTTTTTCATTTGTAATTTCCTTTAGATTGTTTTTTTCTTCTAAATCGATATAGAAAATTAAGTAATCATCCATATTAGCATGTTTTGCACCCCAACAATATTCGATCTCTCCTTGTAAAAGTGAAATAAATTTAGGTAATGTTTCTTCAAGAGAAATCCATCCATCTATAGAGACATCCTCACCTTTGAACAAAACAAAAAAATTTGCTGTAATGTCTGAAGGCTCAAAATTTTGCATTATTTTCTTAAAGTCGGGCATTTTTAGAAAACCAGGGATATTATGTTCAAAAATTCTTCCATAGCTCACACTTAATAAAAACAATTTGCATTATTATATATAATAATTAAAAAGATAAAATAACAATCCATAAGGTATTCAAAGTTTTATAGATATTGATTCAATAGTGGTATAAGATAAATCTAGTAATTTACGAAAATGGGTATAAAATCTGTATTTTATAAAATCTGTATAGTGGGTGATTTTGGTGTAGGAAAAAGCACTCTCTTACATCATTATTTGGAAGGGAGGTTTATATCTAATGTACAATCCACTATAGGTTCAAATTTCTTCGTAAAGCATTTAAAAATCCCTAATGTGAAGAATCTGGTAACATTACAAATATGGGATTTAGCAGGTCAAGATCATTTCAAATGGGTTCGTCAAGCATTTTATAAAGGAGCTAAAGGCATTGTGGTTGTTTTTGATTTATCTCGAAAAGAAACTTTTGAACATCTGAATTCTTGGATGAAAGAAGTAGAAGATACAATTGGTATCGTCCCTAGAATTTTAGTAGGGAATAAGTTAGACTTAATTAATCCTATTGAAAGAATTATTCCTAAACAAGAATGTCTATCTTATAAAGAAAAAATTAAAGCCTCTTCATATGAAGAAACCAGCGCTAAATTAGGTACTGGTGTAATTCAGATCTTCTCTAGGCTTGCTCGTGATATGAATAAACAATATAAAATTTAAATATTTTCTATATATAATAGCTTCTTTCATCTAAATTGTGAATTAAATGGAATATTCTAAAATCTCTGATAATATTTATATAATGCATCCAACTCAGGGAATTAATCCTCAAAAAAGTGCAATTAATACAGTTCCTACAACATGCATTGCAAATCCCGATGGATTGATTTTTGTTGATTGTGGAGTCTACCCCAATCTATCATCTAAATTCCGATTAGATATGGAAACCAAATTTCAGAGAAAAACAACTCATTTATTACTTACTCACTTACACTGGGATCATTTCCTTGCGATGGAAAGCTTTAAAGATGTTGATATTATTGCCTCCGAATCGGGGATCAATGAATTTAATAATTTTATAAACATCATAGACACACTAGAAGAAGACAAATGGGCATCTTTATTACTTATTAATGAAGAGGAGATAATTAGCATTGTTAAAAAAGTAAAACTAATCCCTCCAAATACTTTAATTAAAGAGGAATTAATAATAGGTTCTCCAGGTAATGAAGTTATTTTTAGAATTATTGGTGGACATAGCATCGATTCCGCTTATATCTATATTCCCTCTGAAAAAGTCTTATGTGCTGGAGATAATTTAATTGAGTGCTATGCTCAACTTCCAGGAACACCTGAAAAAACGATAGAAATTTATACACATTGGGCGTCTTTAGCTATTGATAAGATAATTCCTGGTCACGGAAATGTCGTAGATAAAAATTATCTTCTCAAAGTTAAGACTTATTTTGAAGATTTAGTTTCAGCATTAAAAAATCTAATAAAGAACAAAATTCCTCGAAAAGAAATATTTTCTCACCATACCTTGCCTATTTATTTTGCAAAGAATCTACCTAACTGGACTGAGGGTAGTAAACCAAACATGAAATGGATTGAAATGACAACTAAAGGATGGTATCTGTATCTTAAACGTAAAAAATCAATTTATACTAGTATGAGATCTTAATCCTTAAAGAAAATTAACACATAAATTCTAGAAATGATCCTTCATTTCTAGATAAAATTTTCTAATTTCTCTGTATTCAATTATTAAAAATTTTCAAGAAAAAGATAAAAGTTTAGCCCCCCTAAATTAATAAGATATTATTTAATGATACTCTTGATGATACGATGTGTACCTAAATGATTAATAAAACTCAAGAGAAATTCAAATCCAATTTACTTAAAATACTTCAGCCTGAAATTCAAGATCAAGATTTCGGAATTTTTAAGATTTTAAAATTTAAAAGGAAAAAGATCCAAAACATAGTGAGCAAACTCATATCTTATACTTGTTCTGAAAAACTTTCTGAAGAAATTTATAATTATTTACTCTGCTTTTTTTCTCAGTTATATAAAAAAGGAGTTTTATATAATTCAAAAAGACATGATGAAAATATTGTACCTAATTCTAGTGAAAACGAAGTTCTTTTACATTGGGTAAATAAAAACCAGTATTATGTGAAATCCATAGATTTTAATAATATATCAGGGAAAAAGATTTCAAAAGATTATTTTATCCATAAAGATTTGAAAAACTTTCTTAATTCTGAGTTAAATATCTTCATTAGAAAAGAGATCTTAAAATTTAGAGATTTAAATAAGCTTAAATTTGACCATTTGCAAAAGAATCTGGAAAAGGTAAAAATTTTTGAAAAAATCGCCATGAAAGTAATAAATTTTTTAGCTCAAATTGAAAATCTGCAAGTACAGTTATGGAATAAGAAAAATTTCATATTAAAAACTAATTATGTTATCACTCTTGATAAAATAAGGGAATACGCAGGAGAAAAGTTTTTAGATCAAAATATAGAAAAGATTTTGATTAACCAGGGACAAAAAAAAGAATGGCTCGATTTATTCAAAACCAAAATAGATAATAAGTCTGAATTAACTAATAATGAAAAATATATTGATGCTAAAAACAAGTATCTCACTATTGACACAAAACATTTCGATATGGAATTCAAATGGGAATTAATTACTGCTATAACAACTAACAATAATTTAGATGAAATACTTGATGGCGTTTTAATAAAAAGCGACAATTTTCAAGCTTTAAATTTAGTCATGAAAAAATGGAGTGAAAAAATAAATCTAATTTACATTGATCCCCCATTTAACACGGGTAATAAAGAATATCTATATAAAAACGATTATTTAGACTCTACATGGTTGGTGATGATGCATAACCGGTTAAACCAAGCCAAAGCTATATTAAGTAAAGAGGGGAATATTTTTGTTAGAATCGATAATAATGGTAATCACTATATAAGATTTCTATTAGATATGATATTTAATAAGTCAAATTTCAGAAATGAAATTATCATCAACAAGACTAAAGCGAAAAAACAAATTAAGAGGCCCTTTATTCAACAGACTGAAAGTATCTTCTTTTATTCTAAAAATGATGATTATTATTTCAGCCAATTACAACACAAAAGAAAAGAGCCTAAGTGGTATGAACTTTTAGATTTACCTAGATCAAATGAAATTGCAAGAACTATTCTAGGAAAAACGTATTATCCTCCTAAAGGTAGAAGATGGGGGCTATCCCAAAAAAGAATTAATGACTTTGAACAAGCAGGAAAAGTAAGAATAAATAAAAAGAAAAAGTATGTTGATTGTTTTGGGAATATAATAAATGAAAAACCTGAATTATTTTATGATTCAGAACCCATAAGAAATGCTTGGTTGGATATCCCTGGATATTCTCAAGTTCATAAATTTTCGACAGAAAACTCTGAAGAATTACTTCAGAGAGTAATAGAAAGTGGATCCAAAGAACAAGATCTTGTTCTAGATTTTTTCTTAGGATCCGGAACAACAACTGCTACAGCTCATAAACTAAATAGAAAATGGATTGGTATTGAGATGGGTGATCACTTCGAAAGTTTTATTTTACCACGAATGAAATCTGTTTTAAAAGGTGAAAGATCTGGAATTTCAAAATCTATGAAAACCAAGAAAGGTGGCTTTTTTAAATATCACTACTTAGAACAATTTGAAGATTCTATCGATAATGTCAAATTAGGAAAAACTAAAAACGAAATTTACGAATTTATTGGAAAAGAAAATCAATTAGTTATCAATATTGATAATTTGGATACCCCTTTTCAATTTAAATTGATAATCACTGATAGGTATGATTCAAAATTAGTCAATGTGGATATAATCGATACTTTTAATTATATGCTTGGAGTACATGTTGAAAAAATTCAGAAAGTTAAAAATTATGATAAAAATTATATTATCATTACAGGGAAAGCAAATGATATTAATATGGTCATAGTGTGGCGGAGTATTATTAATTTAGATTACAAACAAGATAAAAAATTCATTAAAGAAAATCTAAAAGACTCTGATTATGATACTTTATACGTAAACGGAACCTGTTTGGTAGAAGGTTATAAATCAATAGAGATAGAATTGAAAAAGTTAATTTGTAAATGATGAAGATTATATAAAAAAGAAATCAGAAACTATATGAGCCAAAAAATATTCTATAATTAAATTTTATATTGAGTGGTTAATATTTTGGCAGTAAACGATTTTTCTTCTCATCATTATCGAACATGGCCTATGTTTTTAATTTCTTTTATAAGGTTGTTTTACACTTCAATTTTTGAAAGAGCTCTCTATAATTACTTGTTTTTTGATATAGGTGTTGATCCGAGTGTGTTAGGATTTATAAGTGCTGCAGGAGCCCTGATTTATATTATAGCCCCACTTGTAGGACAGATTCTTACCACGAAGTATCTAGGTGTTCGAAACGCTTTAATACTTAATTCAATACTCACACCTATTCTAACTGGTATCCAAATTATATATCCGGAACCTATATTCTTAATTATAGTTCGTATTTTAGCAGGATTGAATATGGGTTTGTTTTGGCCTAATTGTCTTAGCTTATTAAGTAAGTGGCAAAGGTATAGCAGTATTGAAAAATCTAAAAAGAATTTTGCAACTTTTAATTTCTCTTGGAATTTTGGATTTATCTTTGGACTCATTGTAGGCTTTTTATGGGCTTTATCTATTGGTGATTTATTCGCTATGATAATTTCTTGGGGTTTTTCGATTTTGTTAATTCCTATAAGTTTCTTCTTAAGGAAGGATGAAAAAATGGATTCTACAGAAGAAATTGTTATATATCAAACAGAAGATCCTCTTTCTCACCTAGATATTGAAGAAGATTTAGTTATAAATTCACAAACTCCTATGATAATTTATCCTATCCTATTTTCTTGGTTGGCTATAATGTTTTTGGCAACATCAAAATCTATTTTTATATTTGGATATCCCATTCTTTTAAAATATTTCATC
>JBHLOJ010000037.1:0-6463 GCA_048940605.1 Promethearchaeota archaeon | reverse complement strand
GGTTGGCTATAATGTTTTTGGCAACATCAAAATCTATTTTTATATTTGGATATCCCATTCTTTTAAAATATTTCATCGCTTCTCATACCCCTACTTGGCTTACTTATCTTGTCCAAGGGGGAGTTCAACTCACACAACTGATAGGATTAACATGGATCAATTCAATGAAAACTTATAACAGAAAAATTGCTTGTCTTTTGGGTGTCACCATGGTTGTCATAATTGCTCTCCTAGTTATTTTATTTGGCAATATATGGTATATTTCAATCGCAACCGCTTCGGTTGGACTTTTTTTAGGATTAATACATGGTGTGGGAATGAAAATTATGCTTGAATATGGTACAGCAAAAAATACTTACAAATATTCAACAATTAATGAGATTCTAATAGGTATTGGATTTGGGATAACACCAATTGTCTCTGGATATGTCGTCAAGGTCCAAATTTACGCAATTCACGGATTTATAATTACATTTGGGATTTTCGCTTTATTTTGTTTAATCTATCTTTCACGTTATATTAAAAAATCACTATTTTCATAGCTTTTTAAGTTAAATTTTAACTTATATATTTATCAAACTCATTTTAAAAAAAAGAAAAAAAAATTTTATTCTATTTCAAGATTTATCGCATCTTTCAACATATTAAAGTAAGGTACAGTTATTTTTAATAATCCATTCTTATATGTAGATTTTGCATCTTCAGGTTCAACAGGGCAACATAATTGATAGATCCCACCGTACTTAATTGAATCAGACTCACCATAAACAACAAGATTGTCTTTATCCATTTTTACTTTAAGTGTATCCTTTTCAACTCCGGGTAACATAACTTCGATAATGTATCCAGTACTTTCTTCATTATTATACATACAGATTTCAGGTATCGATAAGCTTTTTTTAACTTCTTCTTTTACTTCTTCTATTTCACCTTTCTTTTCTACTTCTTCTATTTCTGTCATTTTTTTCACCTAATAGATTTCATTATGATATTACTAATATAGAAGAAAAATTTAGATATTTTTAACTTGGTATAATAAAATCTCAAAAGGACTTAGAAATCGGATTAACAAAATTAGGTAATCATTGTTGAATACTTATTAAATTTAGTTTATCAGCTTTAGTTATTCTCAGATGCTCAATTAATGGAGATCTAAAAGCCATTAACAAGTTGAGATAATAAACCAAGTTAGTCATTATTTTCTATTTACTTAACTATAGTATTATCATAGCAGAAATAGCTAAGATAAATATTGGATAAATAATTTCACAATTCAGTGTAAATAGGTTTTTAAGAAAAAATGGAAGAATTTGATAAATTAGATAAGAAAATTAGGAATATATCTTTATTAGTAATTATTTTTGGGATAGTTTTATTGATTATATGGATTGTAAGCATCTTATCCTTCCCAGAAAAAGCCTCTCCATTATTAATGTCTTTAGGTTTAGCATTATTTATTGGGGGGATTCTATTATTTACAAGGATACAATATGTTATTTTTTTGAAAAAACGTTTTTGAAGATTTTATTAATTAGATTAATGAGTAAATCTCTTAAATTATACTATTTGGGATTTTTATTATAAAAAATAATAATTAGAATTATTTGTAAAGCATTTTAGATCACCTTATTGAAAGTATTGTATATTTAGCTAAAATAAGTGAAATATTAAAATGATTTCAGATGTAATTTCTGAAGATAAGACTAAGGCTTTTCTTTTTTGTAATGAAGCTATCGTTCGAGCAGCTCTCGAATCAGACGTAAAAGTTGTAGCATTCTATCCAGGATCTCCTGTTTCAGAAATCTTAGATACTTTTTTTCAAATATCCGATAAATTTGATATAAAAATGGAAATTGCTACAAATGAAAAAGTTGCTCTAGAAATTGTTGCTGGTGCTTCTATGGGAGGTCAAAGATCTTTAACAGCCATGAAGAGTGTTGGATTAAATGTTGCATCTGATACTTTTTTCAGTCTAGGATACACTGGAATAAATAAAGGATGTGTATTAGTATTTGCTGATGATCCATTTTGTCATTCTTCTCAAAGTGAAGAAGACGGACGCTTTTTTGCTTCAAATGCTTACATCCCTATGTTAGAACCTTCTGATCCTGTCGAAGCCAAGGCAATGGTTAAAGAAGCTTTTGACATCTCAGAAAAATTTCAAACTGTAGTCTTAATAAGAACAACAACTCGAATAAACCATCAATCTACTATTGTACCTCTAAATCAAATTAAAAGAACTGAGTTCAAACCATCAAGCTTTAGGAATACAAATAAAAAATATTCAACTGTAGGATCTAAAGCAAGAGAATATAAATTAAAAATGCTAGATCGTAGAGAAAAAATTAAATATGAATTCGAAGAATCTCATTTTAATATAATAGCTGAAGGATATACTAATTTTGGAGTTATAACTTCAGGAGTTTCATATAACTATGTATTAGAAGTGTGTAATAAACTTGATATTAGACCTCCTATTTTGAAATTGGGTACTACTTACCCACTTCCTGACAAACTCATCAGTAACTTTATAAAAAGACTAAAGGGAGTAATAATCGTTGAAGAATTATCTCCTTATCTTGAATTAAATATAAAAGCACTAGCAAAAGAAGTAAATCCTAGCATTAAAATAATAGGAAAGGAATCTGGGCACTTTAGTGAAGCTTTTGAGTATAATATTCCAATTGTTTTTGATGTTTTTAGAAAAATCTATAATATTAAAAGCAATATTAATTATAATTCTCTCTTAGAAAATAGAAATAAATTAAAATCCATATTACCTACTAGAATTCCTGTCTTTTGTCCTGGTTGTCCGCATCGTGCAACTTTCTGGGCATTGAATAGAGCCATAAGTGGAAAATCCAATGAAATAGCATTTATGAATGATATAGGATGTTACTCAATGCTTCTACTGAACAGTGATATTTATTCAAAGATGAATCCTGATGATTTGCTATTAGCTATGGGTGCAACCTTAGGAACTGGGAGTGGTGTATCACTAGCTTCCAAAGAAAAAGTAATTTCAGTAATTGGTGACAGCACTTTCTTTCATGCAGGCTTACCAGGGATGGTAAATATTTGTCATAATAATGAAGATGTTGTCGTAATAATTCTCGATAATTCGGTGACAGCCATGACTGGTCAACAAATGAATCCTGGATCGGACTATGGGACAACAACAATTCCTAAATATAAAATTCAAATTGAAAATGTTCTAAAAGGGATAGGCTTTAAGGATATTGTTATTAATGATTGTTTTGATGCAAAAAACAGCATACCCTCATTTAAAGATGCGATGGAGAAAAAGGGACCTTCTATTATTATATCTCGTGGACCATGTGCTTTGTGGAATGATCGAAATAAGAGAAAAAGAGGGGAAAAAATCCAACCCTATTATGTAGATCAAGATATTTGTCGTAAATGTCATACGTGTATGCTTGATTTCTATTGTCCTGCAATAAATATGGAAAGTACATCCTCAGAATTTCGTGATGAGGATGGTAAAACATGGAAAGGTTATTCCTCACATATATCTCCTGAATTGTGTGATGGATGTGGAGTGTGTTCAATTATTTGTCCTTATACTAATCATGAGGATCGATCCCCTAAAGATGTTATTAAGCCTTATAAAACAAAAAGGGAGGTGCGACATGACTTATAACATAATGACTTGTGGTGTTGGTGGTCAAGGATTAATGTTGGTTTCAAATATATTAGGACTTGCTTGTGCTGAGTTTGGGTTAGAAATTAGAACAGCAGAAACTCATGGATTAGCTCAACGTTCAGGTTCGATTTATACTCATATTCGTATTGGTGAGAATATATACTCTCCTTTAATTCCTTATGGAGAAGCGGATGTTTTATTAGGAATGGAAGCAATAGAAACCCTTAGGTACATAGAATATTTGAAACCTGATGGAAATATTATTCTAAATAACTATCTCTGGTATCCAGTTCAAAGTACTTTTGAGCGAGTTAAAAATCCTGAATTACCATATACCTCAATCGAATTGATTTTAGAACAACTAAATAAAGTAACTAAAAATATCCTTATCATAGATGCTTTAAATTTAGCAAATCAAGCTGGTAATCCTCTTACCTCGAATGTGGTTTTATTAGGCGCATTGGCCAATTTAAGTGGTTTTCCAATAAAAATGGAGCAATTAAAGGAAATAATCCCTCAAGTTGTACCAAAAAAAGCAATTGAAGTTAATTTGAAAGCTTTCTCTTTAGGATTTCAAAGTAAATAGTAATTTTTTTATTTCAACTTTTTTTGTTCAAATCCTCTAATACCATTTCCAATATAACTATGATTTATTTTTTTTTATAAAAAATACGAACATTTAAATATACAAGATCATATATATTTTTACAGTAAAAAAAGTCTTTACCGTAAAAAATAATAAAATGAGTAATGTGAATAAAGAGATATTACGGAATAATAATGAAGGTGGATCTATCCAAATAATAACATGTCCAACCTGTGGATTTACATTTAGGGCAGTTGACATGAATACTAGAAGAAAGAAAATTCTTTGCCCTATGTGTGGTTCTATTTTATTTGGATTAGATTTCAATAAATTTATTTTTATTCGTAAAGTTAGATAAGGTGTCAAAAATGGCAAAAAAAGAAGGTAAGAAGAAAAAACCAATTTTTGAGAAAGTTGGAATCGTATTTAGAAATCCCGTGAGAGCTGACATCATGAAGGAACTATCACAAAACCCCCAAAGACCTAAAAAACTTGCTGATAATATTGGAATTCAAAAACAAAATATAAATTATCACCTAAATGCTCTGAAAAGAGGTGGACTAATAAAAACTCATACAGAGGAATTAGATGAGAAGGAAATCCCAAAAGGGAAAGGAACCCGAATTAATGGGGTGAGTGGAGGTGGAAAGTTCAAGGTCAGCTATGGAGTAGAATTAACAAAAAATGGTAAAAATATTGTTAATCAATTCATAGATCCACTCTATGAAGAGGAGAGCGGTCCTATGAAAGAAAATATTAAAAATAAAAAAAAAGAGGTTGAGTAATTTTGAAAAGTGAAAGTATTAATGTTGTTAAGTCAATATTTGAAGACCCTGTAAGTGTTCTTAAATTAGGAAACCCTCAAGTATATGAGAATATGACTGTTATCCCTCTCATTATTCAAGATGATAAATTTATCGAGTTTATTAGTATAAAGGAAGCCGAAGAATTAGAATTAATTGAAATCGTTGAAACTGACACTGTTAATCAGTTAGAAGTTATTAATAAAAGTAATAAACAGATATTAATTCCATTTGGAATGACTGTAAAGGGTGGTAAACAAGACAGGACAATTTGGGAGCCTATTTTACTACCAGTAGGAGGAAAGCAAAACATTTTCAAGCAAAATAATAAAATGGTCAATCAGAAATACACTATTCCCGCCAAATGTATAGAACAATCAAGATGGAGCTATACTAGTGGTCGTGGATTCAAATCTGCAAAAATGAGACTTCACCCTAATGTTGCGTTTGAAGCTATTTCCGCAGGTGGTCAAGGTGCTGTATGGAACGAAATACAATCCCTTCGATCTGAAATGAATTATGCTATGGGTGTAGCCCCCACACAAAGTTATCTTGAAATGACAAAAAATTCTGAGAAAGAAGTAGAAAACATAGTAAAAAATTTTGAGAATATTCAAAACCAATGCGGGATCGCTGTGTTTATAAATGATGAATTTATCGGTTTAGAGTTTTACGCTAATCCTCAGGCATGGAAAACTATGAGCAAGGATATCTTAAAAGCATTCTCAATTGAAGCATTAAGATTCAAAGAAAAGGAACATCAAACTAAAAAAATCGATTTTCACATTGATTTTATCAACAATTTACTAAATATTGATTGTGAGTTTACTGCAAGAGGGGGTATTGGACTAGGAACTGTAGTAGAATTCAATTCTAATGATAATAAATGGCGCGGAATTACACTCGTCCATGATGGTATCATGGCACAATTTTATCTTGTCTCAAAACGAGGGGGATATCAGGCGGAATCACATTCAAACTTACAATTTCAAACACTTATCAATCAAAGATATATTTAAATAAACAATCTTTAAATTCATACTTTTTTTTTAATTTTTTTTAGTTTTAGCTAATACTAATTGGTATCATAACTTTTTATTTTAATTTATGAATCTAAATCTATATCCAAAATAATCTTTTTTTTATTCAACCAATTTGGTATGAAATATTCTATTTTAAAAGGAATACCTACTTTAAGGTAATTCTCTATCTATAACTATAATATGAAAATGGTGTTGAATATGAATAAGAAGTTGATGTTAGTATTTCTTACAGTGATAATCGTAATTATCGGAGTTGGGATGGTTTTTCTGTTTAATATACCAAACAAGAATCCAAGCAAGACTTTAGGGGATTATGAATATAACATTCAAACGGCATTTCCAAATTTAACATTTTCCAAACCCGTGG
>JBHLOJ010000036.1:17421-27666 GCA_048940605.1 Promethearchaeota archaeon | reverse complement strand
ATGATCGCAATTCCATTTTCTACATGTCTATCCTGTCCACTTATCTTAAATTTTGAAGAAAGCTCCAACCGAACGTCGTCAGCTTCAATTATATGAATTTTTATTTTACGATTATTAAGATCAAGCTTAAATCCATAATGCTGAATTTTCCCAAAATCATGACATATAGCCGTTAAAATTAATTTTTTAAGCCAAGAGGTATCCTTTGTTAAGCTACTACAAATGAAATTCGCATAATTGACAACTAATAAAGTATGATCAAAAAGCCCACCAGGATAGGCCCCATGAAAGCCACCTAGTGCAGCTGGAAGTCTTCTTGCATCAGAAAGTATGTAACACAATTCCTCTTTTGTTTTCTCATCTAAACCAGCAAGTTTGAAAAAGGACTCAAATCCTTTTAATTCAATTTTTACCAACTTAGTAATTTCTTTTTTAATGAAGTAATCTTGACTAGCTTGAACTGGTTCGATAAAGTTCATCAATGAGGAATCGAAATTCTTTTTTTCTCCCATATTAATATATATTCCTTTTTATTATATAAAATACAAGTCTGTCTCAGTTTTAAAGGTTAGAATTAACCAGAGAATATGGTTAAGAGATTTCGGGTAGAAATATGGTATTTAAAATCTTCTAAATTAGGAGTAGGGTATCAAATCAGAGATTGTTTGGCTTTATAATCTCCATTTTGGTATTTCTTCCCCAACAAGAATTGCAGCAATGAAACAAAAACAAGAAAAAAGAATTAAAAATATCATACTTAGACTATAACATCTGTAATTATTACTTTTAAAACAGACTCTAGTAATATATATAAATGATATAATAAACACAATCATTAGGATATAAGAGACAATCATTATAACTATCTTTAAGATCTTAGTTATTCGGTTTTTTGGTTTTCTTTTTTTCTCAGGAATTAAACGCAATTCACATGAGGAACATAACACCAAATTTTCTTCTATTTCTGCTCCACAAACCTGACAATACGCCATAATGTTTTAACTTTCATATATCCTTTGAGTAAACAATGTTCTAAAAAAGTCTTAAATTTTTTTATTAAAATACAAGATATTTAGCTGAGGTAATGTGTGGTAATTGTGCAAGCTGGGAAAGAACCTCTTCGGGTACGTGATTATCTACATTAATAAGTGATATTGCAATTCCACCTGGTTGGTTTCGACCTAACTGAAATCCTGCAATGTTGATGTTTTTTTCACCAAGAAAAGTTCCCACTCGCCCAACTACTCCAGGAACGTCTAAATTTTCGAGCAAGAGAATTCCTCCAGAGAGTTCTGCCTCAATTGGAAAGAAATTGAACTTCATGATTTTTTGGATATTTCCAAAGAGAATTCCGGATACTGAGGTCTTAATTTTCTCGGTTATTGTAATAACACTAATCAAACTCGCATAATTTTCTACTTTGGTTGATCTTGTTTCAGTTATTTTAATTCCACGCTCTTCAGCAATCATACGAGCGTTAACTAAATTGATATCTTCAGTTTGGTGCTGAAGGAGTCCTTTTAGAACTGAAATGGTGAGTGGAGCGATTGTAAGCTTCGAAGCATCCCCTAGATACTCTACACGGATTTCCCTAAGAGGATCTTCTAAAAGTTGTCCAAGAAATGAACCTAATTTCTCGCAGAGAGATAAATAAGGTCTTAATATTGGAAGTAATTCTGGTGCTACACTAGGGAAATTAACTGAATTTCGTATTATCCCTTTTTTTAAGTAATCGCAAATTTGCTCAGCAATCTGAATAGCTACCCTTTCCTGAGCTTCCATTGTAGAAGCACCCAGATGAGGAGTTAAAATTACATTAGGATGTTTATATAGTGAATTATCTGGAGAGGGGGGTTCAACAGGATAAACATCAATAGCCACACCTTTAACTTGGTTATATTGAAGAGCTTTTAGAAGATCTAATTCGTTGATTAATGCCCCACGTGCACAATTAATAATATAGACTCCTTTTTTCATCTTACTAATTGCTTGGGCATTAATCATTTCTTTAGTCTCAGGTGTAAGGGGTGTGTGGAAAGTGATAAAATTAGAACGAGCATATAGTCCGTCAAGATTGACTGGTTCCACACCTAACTTTAATAGTTCCTCATTAGGTACATAGGGATCGTATCCTAATACTACCATTTTGAGTCCTAAGGCTCGTTCAGCTACAACTCTTCCAATATTGCCAAATCCTACAATCCCTAATATTTTATCTGTAAGTTCAGTTCCGATGAATTTTTTCTTCTCCCACATCCCCTCCTTCATAGAGGCTGAAGCCTGAGGTACTTGACGTGCAAGAGCAAGTATTAGGGCAATGGTATGTTCTCCTGTAGTAATTGTGTTACCTCCAGGGGTGTTCATAATAAATATCCCTTTTTTTGTAGCAATAATCTTATCAATATTGTCAGTACCAGAACCTGCGCGTCCTATTACCTTCAAACGAGAAATTCCATCAAATAAGTCTGCTGTTATTTTTGTAGCACCACGGATGGCAATCCCATCATAATTATCAATAATACTAGCCAGCTCTTGCGGTTTTAATTTTTCTTTTATGTCAACTTGAATTCCTTCTCGCATAAACACCTCAACCCCAGAGGCGTGTAAATTATCAAGAACAAGAACTTTTAAGTTTCCCATGATCTCTCATTTCTATCTAGCGAATATATATATCTGACTTTGATTTGTAAATCTTTAAATTTCTATATCTAAGTTTTAATGATTGATAGAGTAAAATTTGTTCATTTAAATTTATTACTAGAAGAAAAAATGATATCAATTTCTATTTATTTATATAATTGATTTCATTAACTAACTAATTCTTTATATTCTTGTAATTTTCTAATATTATCAAATCGTTTATCTATCAAAATTCGCTCAATAAAATTTTTGTCTTCTTTTATTACTTTCTTTAGTAACTCCAGAGCTACTTGGGAATTATTTTTTAATGATTCAAGACAGGCCTTGTTATAGAGAATATCAATATTAGCAGGATCCTTCTTTAAAGCTTTATTAAGATAATATTCTGCTTTTTCGTAATTTTTCAAATCTAAGAACAAATTACAGAGGTTATTTTGAACTTCAGCAACGTTATAATTATAGGTTTTTGGATCATTTTCTGCAAAATCCTTGAAGATTTTGAGAGCATCAAGGTAGAATTGTTCCGCATCATCAAATTTCTGTAGTTTAGTAGATAATGTACCAAGAGAGTTTTGAATGATGGCAACATTATATAAGTATACTTCTGGATTTTGATCTGCTAATTGTTTAGAAATCTTCAAGGCTTCAGTGAACATTGGTTCTGCTTCCGTAAACCTATTTAAGGTAGCATATAAATCTCCGAGATCTAATAGAGAAAGAACTAGTTCTGGGTAGACCTGATCTGGATAATGTTCCGCAATTTTTCTTTTAATTTTTAATGCTTCAAGGTGCATCCGCTCTGCATCCTCAAATTTCATCAATTCGCTATAAATCAGTCCAAGATTACTCTGAGTTTTGGCAATATCGATTAAATACATGTCATAGGACATTTTCGCTAATTTTTTGTAAGTTTCAATTGAATCAATGGTTCCATCTTGAATATCTTCCAATAAGTCCAAATCAATACCTATATTTCCAAACTCACTTTTGACCGGTGGCTCTATGGGTACATATACATCGAATGATCTATTTAATAACTCATTATATGCTTTCAAATTATCAATATATGATTCTTCTAAACTATTATAGTCTTTTGAATGAAAATCTGTAGTATGTGCATTATAATATTGTCTTTCTAACTCCTCGTATGACCTTAATGCATCACTATATATTTTTTCTGCTTCTTCAAATCTTTTTAAATCTAAATATAACGTTCCTAGATTTTTTTGGGTGGCAACAATATAAGGCAAATATATTCTATAATACTTTTTAGCTAAATTGCTGTATAACTTTAAAGCATTAAGGTAGACTTTCTCTGCAGTCTTAGGATCTCCTAAAATAGATAATATATTTCCAATTACTATTAGAACTGGTGCTTTATATTTATCTTCAAGTGTAAGTAATTCCTCTGCTATATCAATCAATCTTTTGTGCCTAGAATCAAATTGCTCTATACTATTAGCAATTGCTAGAAATTCAGTAACTAATTCCTCAGTTGGACCTATTTTTGCTTTATGAAAAAGGACTTCAATTTTATCAAAAAGATCGTCTTTAAAATTTTTGCTTTTTTCTTTATAATAGTTTATAGCATTTTCATGATGTTTTTCGTCTGTTAGGAGGCATAAAACCTCTTGAATTTGGGGATATGAGAATTCGTATATCTCCCCTTTTCCTTTTTTTTTTTTTATTAATCCTGTATTTAATAATTCACTGAAAATACTTTCGATGTTTGGTAATCTATAAGAGTTTTTAATGCTTTTCTTATATATATTGGTTTCTATCTCTGTATTTAACACACTTAGGTTCTTAAGCAGCTCTAACGCTTCTTGATTTGGTAAAAGAATCTCTTCAATCACTTGATTATAAAAATCTGTTACTTTGGCCTTATCAAAATCCTGCAACTCATCGAAATCTATTCTTCTATAATTCTTTTTTATTATCTTTTCTAAAGCAGTATGTCCTTCAGGGATTTTTTTAATTAATTCCATTACTTTATTAGGGTATCTTACCTTAAATCACTTCTTTTTCTTCCTAATTATTAATGATGAATTTCATACTTTACTATTTAAATTTACTTGATTTTTGAGAGATCTAAAAAGAAATGCAATAGTTAAGATAATTTTAACAAAATATTAAGTTGGTTTTTCGTTACTTAGTTGAAATTTTATTTCTTTTCTTACCTCATCATCTTTAGATCCTTCGAAAAATAAGATTCTCCATAATGTGAATATAGAACTGCTGCAGGGTTGTGTGGATTCGACCTATCTTTAGCAATAAATGTAGTTACAGGTGCTTTAGAAAGATGGGTAAATGTAATATCATGTCCTACACATAACCCTACTATTATATTCATATCAGTTTTTGCTTTGTTTAGTAATAATGCTTGAGCTGCAGGGTTACATGTCACAATCCCAATAGGATAACCTGTTTTTGATATCATTGTATATTCTTGAGGTATCTCTACATCAGTTTTTTTAATAGATTCAGTCTTACAGCAAACAGAACACACTTCAAACCCATATTTATTTAGGATTTCAGCAGTTTTTTCAGCTTCTTTTCTTAAACCAACGCAAAAAGCTAAACCTAACTTTTTAAAACCCATTCCCTTCGCATATTCAATAGTATCTTTTAAACGTGGCCAATTAATATACCCTTGAGCTTCTACTATAGAGGCAATTTTAGTTGATTTTCTTACAAAATCATCCGATTTATAAAGCTTAATTACTTCTTTTTCAATTTCAGCACTAACAACCATAGGACAATTTTTTTTTTGTGTATTGGGATTTCCAACTGTACAAAAATAAAGACTGTTACAATTGTGGCATGTGGGATCTATTTTAATTTCTTTATCAGAATTTCCAATTTCTTTTGGCATTTTTAATCATATTTGCCTTATTTATTTATAATTTTTATGATTAATATAAGGATTAGATTAAATAATAAACTATTATGATAATTTTTTCAAATATATCGCGTTATTAGGACATTTCGAAATACAAATTCCACATCCAAAGCATCTGTTAGAATTAAATTGTAATTGGTCATTACAAATAGTTCTTGCCCCAAAATTGCACCAAATCTCACATTCACCGCAATTTTCACACAAGTCTAAATCTGTTTCAGCAATAAAATCACTTTTAATCATTTGTGGAGAACCACTAGTAAGAAATTTGTTTAAGACGACACAACAGCAAGGACAACAATTACAAACTAAATAATAAAATTGTGGATTTGGAAAATAAATTAATTGATGTATTAATCCTCTTTCGTCGCATTTTTCTAAAAGATCTTGAATCTCTTCTTTCGTCACTTTTTTTAAATTTGAAGATTTAAACGGAATTTCATATAAAGATTCTCCAAAGCCTAGATGAATACAAGTATGGAGTGGGTGGTCGCAATTAGGTTTATAATATTTTCGTTGGATTGCCCTACAATAACACCAACTAATTCCAACTACATTTGATTTGCTTAATAATCCTAAAATCTCCTGAGATGAAATGAATTTTGTTTCAGCGCTAATATTTTTATTTAAAGGAACAACCTTTCCACCCCATCTACCCTTTAGAATGTATTTATTCACTACACCTAAAGTATAGATATTAAATTTCTTGTCCATCTTTCTAAAAAATTCAAGGATAAATAATTCAAATAGCCCAAAAAGACTTGATAATAACCTACCTAATGGTGGAACTTTCTTTATCAACCTATCGAATTTAGATTCGAATATTCTATTAGGATAAATTTTCAAACTAATTGAACAAATAATTAAATTGTTTTAATATTTATTATAAGAAACATATTAGAAGTTTATTTTAGTCTTTTGTCATTTATATTAATTACCTTCAGAAATTAAAGAGCGGGAATTGCCAAGTCTGGTAAAGGCGCTGGACTCAGAATTCAGTCTCGTAGGAGTTCGGGAGTTCAAATCTCCCTTCCCGCATTAAATGAGGAAGTCATATTTCACGATTAATAGGCTTATTAAAAGATATAAAATTAAGTGCTATTTATTTTTAAAGCAAAAATAATAATATATTATTAAAAATAAGTACATATATAGAATAACTATTAATCTGTATAATTATGTCTGAAGAATTCCCATTAAAAGAAGAAAAAGAAAAAATAATTGTTTTTCATTATAACGATGAATTAAACGAGTATCAAGAATTGGAAGTTGAGGAAGGTGTAAAAATACAAGATCTTTTAGATCCAGATTTTATTCTATTATTTGTGGATCCAAAGAGGTATCGGATTTGGATATGGCATGGAAGTAATACCACAACAAGAATGAAATTTATTGCTGCGAAATTAGCACCAACTATAAGAGATCAATATGGAATTGGATACAAGATTACAGCAGTTGATGAGGATAATGAAACTCTAGGATTTAAAATAGCTGCGGGGGTGGAAGAGGAAAAAGATTATGAGGAAATACAGAAAGGTCCCTCCTATGAGGGAACTAAAGCTGATTTGGAACTACTTGAATCATTATCACGAGAAA
This sequence comes from Promethearchaeota archaeon, assembly GCA_048940605.1. GTDB lineage: Archaea > Asgardarchaeota > Lokiarchaeia > Sigyniarchaeales > SOKP01 > Loki-b32. The sequence continues at coordinate 20,528 of JBHLOJ010000036.1, read as the reverse complement.
AAATCTTACTTCTCTTAGAAAAAGCAGGTATACCTGAAGGATATGAGAGAAAAATGGTAATAGTTAATAATAAGATATTTGGTTATAAAGAATATGATAGAGATTACTTAGGAACCATTATAAGAGAAAGACAGCTATTTCCATTAAAAGAACAAGTTGAGGATGGACCTTATCTGGCTGAAGATTATATACCTAGGATGCTTTTTTCTTTTAATAATGTCGTCCTTACCGAACTTTTACTAAAAACAGACGGAAACAATAAAAAAAATTAAAATCTTCGCTGTATAAATAAAATAAATTATGACTTCTACAAAATACCGAATAAAGACTAAAAGGAAGTCAAAAAGAAAATTAGGTTCTGGTTTAATAATAATTCTCCTACTTTTCGTCAGTGTTATCGTTAGTCTAATCGCTATAACGTTAGCTATGCCTTGAAATAGGATTAAATGAATTATTATATATTCTAAAATTGTTTATCTAAAATACCAAAAATAGTCGAAAGACATTGAAATTAAAGAAGGTAGATTATATTTTCTTACTTTTAATTATTTTAATCACTATCATTTCTCTTGATTTGTTATTAAATATTTCTCATCGTAAAGCTATAGAAAACATTTCTAAATATGAAACCTTTCAAAATCTAGGTATTGGACTGCTAATAACTTTTTGGGTCTGTTTGGTTGGGAACTTACTTCCTGTTCCAACACCATATACTTTTGTTGTATGTTTTTCATCTCAACCTTTTTCAGAAATTAATTATTTTGTTCCTTTTATTGTTGGATTCGTTGCTTCGATAGGCTGTTTAGTTGGAGAATTGGGAGGTTATTTCATTGGTAGAGGTGCATCTGAACTAATTTCAGATAAGAAAAAGGAAAAGATGAATAATTATCAGCAATATCTAGTAAATCATCCCAAACTAGCACCTATATTAATCTATATTTTTGGTCTTACACCCCTAAATGATGATATGTTGATTATACCTTTAGGATTGATTAAATATGATTTTAAAAAAACAATCTTTTGGATTTTCCTAGGAAAATTATGTCTAATGCTTATTTTTTCATATAATTTCCTAAAGATTTGTACGCTGATTGGAGGAGAATCTTGGATATTATCGATAATTTCCCTTTATATAATTGTAGTTTTAGTTTATTTAATGCTTAGAGTAAATCTAATAGAATTAGTAAGAAAAGTGAGTAAAAAATACACTAGTAAAAAAATAATGTGAGAGAAAATTATTTTTCTTTATCTGTTCTAATTGTTACATGGTCAATAGAAACGCTATCTGCGCTAATTCCTTCAGTTTCTTTATATAAATCTATTGATCTTGCCTCAATCTCCTTAATCATCGATAATAATCTTGTTTCAATATTATGATCAATTTCTGGTGAGACAAAATTATGTAATAGTTCGTCTACTCGGTCTCTTGCACGTTCAATTATATCTTTAGACCCTTTTTTTTGCCATGTTGTTCGACGATTACGATCAATCAATTTTGGTATATATAATTCTTTTCTCATATACTTTTGAGTATGTTTTTCACTTAAATATGTAACACCTTTTTTAGGACTTGTAGCAACCTTTTTAATAACATCTAGTCCAAGAGTATCTTCATTCACTTCAATTCCTTCCATTAGTCTTAAACAAATACTTGCTAACTCGTCATCTATTACCAATAATTCTAAAGCTTCAACTAAAGTTGCTTCATAAGTACCTGCACAGGTAATATAATTAATACCTGCTTGTACTGCAAGTATTAGAGTTTGTAGCCTTTCAAATCCATTTTGTATATCTAGTACCTTTGAATCTGTAACTGCTCCTGGACCTCGAGAAGGGATGTTATAAAATCGAGCCATCTGAGCCATTCCAGCGGTAATTAATCCCGTTTCTATTGCTCCAATAGCAGAGTTTCCTGATCTCATATCAGTCGTGTTTGATACTGTTGCGAAAAATATTGGAGATCCTGGATTATATAATTGTCCTAATACCGCTCCACCTAATGTTTCAGCTACAATTTGGGCTAGAAGTCCAGCTAAAGTAACCGGGGCAGTACTACCTGCCATTGCTTCAGGAGCGATAATAGTTGGTTGATTATATTTAGCAAAAATTTCGTATCCATTTGTCATTAACTGAGGTAAATGTAAAGGACTTGTTGGATTCATGAAACCTACTAATCGTGGATTTTTTTTTAACTCTTGTTCACCTCCCACAATTATTGAGGTCATATTCATCATATCCTGGCTCGCTAATTTTCCCAAACATCCTAAACCATATGGTTTTCTAGAATTTTTATACCATTGGTATATGCAATGAGCGTGCAAGGCAGTAACCTTAATATCATTCGGCCATACATCAATATGAGAGCAAACTATGTTATCTAAGCAATCCACAATTCTAATCTGCTGTATTGTATCATCAAGAATTGTTCTTCGAACACCTCTTTTATTAGAAGGATCGTAAATTTTTACAGGCGTTCCAATTGTGGCAAATTTTGTACTTTTGGTATTCACTTCAAAATTAAAAGAGCCATTAGAACCATAGAGTTTAAATGAGCTTGGTACGGTTTTCAACTTTTCCCTGACTAATTCCTCTGGAATTATTACAAAATTTGTACCTTTATCAATTTCACATCCAAATTCTTCAAATAATTTCCTTGCACTCTCAGCATCAACTTTAATTCCTACTCTAGAGAGAAGTTCAATTGCAGCTGAGTCAATAACTTTAACCTCATCCTTAGATAGAGGTTCAATATATTTTAATCTCAATTTTTTCACCTCATTTATTAGGTAGTAGTTTTTTTGCAAGCTCAACAGCTTCTATAGCATCGTCTGCCCACCCATCAGCACCTATTTCCTCAGCCCATTCCTCTGAAGTTGGACTACCACCTATTATCACTTTATATTTTTTCCTTAATCCTTTTTTTTTCAATTCTTCAATAACTTGACGTTGTATATCCATAGACATTGTTAATAAAGAAGAAAGCCCTATTATTTGGGCTTCAAATTCTTCTGCTTCTTCGATATACTTATTAGGAGGTACTTCTTCTCCTAAATTTAGAACTTCAAAACCATTTGAAAATAGAAAAGCTGCGACTAAATCCTTGCCAA
>JBHLOJ010000036.1:14622-17321 GCA_048940605.1 Promethearchaeota archaeon | reverse complement strand
AGGAGGTACTTCTTCTCCTAAATTTAGAACTTCAAAACCATTTGAAAATAGAAAAGCTGCGACTAAATCCTTGCCAATACTATGAACATCCCCCTCAACAGTTCCTAATACTATTCTTCCTAGAGTCTCTCTTTTATCACCAGACGATCTAATGATTGGATCTAGAAAATCGTCAATTACATTTTTTACTACGTTTGCAGATCCAATCAAATCCGGTAAAAATATTTCTTCCTCTTCAAATAATTTTCCAATTTTTCTCATTATTCGTCCAATAATTCTTAGGAGTTCATTAGCTTCTACATCGCCATTTTCAATCGAGGATTTGCATAGATTCTTTAAATTCTCCTCGTCCCAGGCTACTATAGCTTCCTCAATTTTTTCTTCTAAAGACATAAGATCTCCTTTTTTAGGTATAGGATATTAAATTTATTGTTTGGTTTGTAAAAAAATTTTTTTTAAATAATTTATGGGTGATGGTAATATGGAAGATAAAGGAGCAAGTTTTGAAGAAAAAAGAGAAGTCCTTATGGAAATAAATAAGAAGAACATGGAAAAGTGGGCGAAAATGGGATTTGATACTCAAACTATTCATGCAGGAGAATATCCGTACCCAGAATCCTCATATAGCTTACGAACACCAATTTATGCTACAAAATCGTTTGCTTATAATAGATTTTCTGAGCTGTTAGAAAATTTCTATAATTATTCTAGAACAGAAAATCCTACTTTACAAGCTCTTGATCAAAAGCTAGCCACACTTCATAGGGGAGAAAGTGCCATTTCAGTTGCCTCAGGAATGGGGGCAGTTCATTTAGCATGCCAATCTGTATTCCAAGAACGAGTTGAGAGGAAAAAGCTTAATAAACTTAGAGCTTTATTGCCACAGAACACTCCAGAGATAATCCCAAAAGTTATTATTCATAAAAATCAGTATACAGGGATTTATCGATTACTAACTAAAATTTATCCTCAGACTGGAGTTGACTTTAGTATTGTGGATTTGAATGATTTAAATCAATTAAGTAAAGAAGTGAATGAATACACAAAAATACTTATTTTTGAAACCCCAACGAATCCAACAATAGATGTGATTGATATACAAGCATGTTCAAACATTATTCATGAAGTTGGAGGTAAATGTATAGTCGATAATACATTTGCATCTCCTGCGTTACAACAACCTTTAGAGTTAGGAGCCGATATTGTGGTTGAAAGTCTTACAAAATATATCAATGGCCACGGAGATTGTTTAGGGGGTGCTATCATAGGGTCAAAAAACGAGATCGAAAATATTCGATATTTTTGGTTAGAAACTCAGGGTCAAGCACTTAGTCCTTTTAATGCATGGTTAATCCTACGAGGTATTAGGACGTTAAGCTTAAGAATGGATAGGCATTCTTCAAATGCAAAAAAAATTGCTCAATATTTGGAAAATCACCCAAAAGTTATAAACCTCGCTTATCCTGGATTAGAATCTCATCCTGGTCATGATATTGCAAAGAAACAAATGAAGAAATTTAGCGGGATGATTGGTTTCGAATTGAAATCAGTTGAAGAAAGTAATAAGTTTATAGAAAACTTAAAACTAATAAAAGTGGGAGTATCGCTAGGAGATACTACATCACTTATCGAATATACACCTATGATGACAGGTTTTAACTTAGCCTTATGGGAAAGGAAAATTATGAATATTTCTAAAACCCATTTTAGATTTTCAGTCGGTTTAGAAGATCCTGAAGATTTGATTGAAGATTTAGACCAAGCATTAAAGCAAATATAACTTAAAACTTTGATAAAATTCAATAATCAAAAAAAAGGGCTAAAATTAAAATGAGAATGAATAAATTAGAAGTGTTATCAAATGAAGAAATTGAAATAATTCATAATCATACTCTTAATTTATTAGAAGAAATAGGAGTTAAAGTAGAGTCTTCAGAAACTCGTCTTTTTTTAAAAGAAAAAGGTTGTATTGTGGGACAGGATGATCATTATGTAAAATATCCACGTGATATTGTTGAAAAACACCTAAAGACAGTTCCAAATTCTTTTTCGTTATGGGGTCCAGATGGATCATTTCAATTAGATATAGACACGAAGACAGTGAATTTCGCCACAGTTGGAACTCCCGTAAAGATATTTGACCCTAATCATAAAAAAGGGATTCGGAAAACAGTCCTTTCAGATACTATCAAGCAAATTCGTATTGTTGATAGTTTAAAGAACATACATTGTAGTCATGTAGATGTGTGGCCGAATGACATTCCATATACAGAGCTTCACTGGCATGTGATTTGTGCTTGGGCAAAAAATAGTTTCAAACCATATGGTTTAGGATGTCTAGGTAAAACTCCATCACAGGATATGATGAATCTTCTTTCTATCATTGTAGGAAGTGAAGAGGAACTGATTAAAAGACCAAGGCTTATTGGCTTCTATAATCCAACAAGCCCTTTAATTCATTCTCAACTTCTATTAAATGGTCTTTTTATATTTGCTAAACATAATCAACCATTAATAATCGCTCCCGCTGCTAGTGCTGGTTCCACAGCACCTGTTACCCTTGCTGGTTTACTTGTTCAAGCTAATATGGAAACTCTCTCAGCAATAGTACTTACGCAACTCATAAATCCTGGAACACCAGTTTTCTATTCATCAATGTCAGCACCTATGGATCCGGCAACAGGTAATGTGGCATGGGG
>JBHLOJ010000036.1:11136-14522 GCA_048940605.1 Promethearchaeota archaeon | reverse complement strand
TTGCTATATCTGGGAAATCATATTTAAGCTTAAAACACACAGCGAAAAATACACGGAAAGAAATTTTCGTTCCAGTATTATCTGATCGAGATAGAAGAGGAGTATGGCAAAAAGCTGGGGCTAAAGAAATTATGGATAAAGCTAAAGAAAAAGTAGAAAAAATATTAGAAAGCCAAAAAGGACCAGGCATAAGTGAGGAGGTTGAGAGTAGATTAAATGAGTACTATAAGAACATCTCTAAGCGTACTTACGATGATTATCGTAAATTGGAAGGTATGGAAGATTCAAATGAAACTATTGATCTACCAAATTCACAAGAATAAATACATAAAATATAAAAAAAAAAGATTTTTAAATAGATCTAACCTTTTCTCTCTTTTCATTATGCAATTCTAGTAATTTCTTCTTAATTTCTTCAACCTTTGATTTTGGAAAGGGATAATAAAGTAAGCAAATTAATGTTATTAAAAGTGCAATGGTTGGGAACAAGAATACAAGCATTTTTAGCCCTAATATTGTGTTTACTCCTGGTTTAGGTGTATAGTCTGACCAATCAGCCCCTGTAAACACCAGTCCAACTGTTAGGATTGATACAATCATTGAGAGTCTCATAAAGAAGTTTGTTATTCCAAAGAATGTTCCCTCACGTCTTACTCCTGTTTTAAGTTCGTCCTCATCGATAACATCCGCTATTATAAGATAAACAAAGTATAACATACCCCCAAATCCAAATCCCATTAAAATTACAGTTAATAAACATGTAATGAAATTAGTTACAAATAATAACGGAATCGAAGTGATAATATATGCAATGATTGAAATACTATAAGCTTTCATACTCCCAAGAATAAGATCTAATTTACGCCAGATAATCACTGTAATTATACCAATAATAAACATTGCTCCTAATAGAAGAGCCATTAGAAATGTATCATCCACTCCTAATACTTCTTTAGCAAATAGAGGGACGGTAGTCGCTAATACGAGAAGGGTGTATTCATATAAGAAAAACATTGCCGAATAAAGGACAAACCCCTTATTTTTAACAGTATATTTCAATCCTTTTAAAAAACCAAACTCATGATTGTAATCCATTTTGAATTCAGGACGTTCTTTTGCACCCCATTTTATAAAGATAAACATTGTAATTCCAACGATTATAGATGTAACAATACCATTGGTTAGATAACCAGATTTTTCAGTTAACTCACCAATAAATATTCCAGGTATTAAGAAAGCCATAATTAATCCTATTGTGGATAAAATTTGTCTTATAGTATTAACTTCAGCTCTTTCTTCTACAGAGGTATATAATTCAGGGAATAAGGAATCTGTAGGTAGGGCTAACATTGTATAGAACGTGTCATAGCATATTAACATTATCAGCAAATAGATAAAGCCAGTGACTTCGCTTCCTGCAGGAGGTATCCATAAAATTATTTCAATAATAAGTACAGGGATTAATCCTATCATTATATATGGTCTGCGACGCCCCCATCGAGTTTTTGTATGATCTGATAAAAATCCAATCATAGGATCGTTAAAAGCATTCCAAATTGTCCATAATACAAAGGCAAAAGTTATTGTTAAAGCCTCTAATCCTACAGCAGTAAAGTAGAATGAAAATACCCAGGTATTAAACGCACTATTAATAAAAAATTCAGCAAATGAAGCCATCCCGAAACTCCATTTCTGACGTTTACCATAGCCCTCAAATTTCGTTTCTTGTTTTAGGTTTGAATCATTCATATTTTTGATCATAAAAGTTATATCTTTCTTAATATATTTGAAAGATTTCCTAAAATAGATTTCTAAAATAAATGAAATAGACTAAAATGTAAGTATAAGTCCATAAATGAGGAATTAGATTATCACTATGTAATCAAAGGCAGGAGTCGTTTTATACTTTCGAATATTTTTCAATTATATAATTTTGTAGCGACCATGCATATTTTTTAAGGTTTAAAATCATAATTTTTTGTTGAACTTCTCTTAAATATGATACGTCTAATTGTTTAAATAATGATTTTAAATTATCTATAGTGTCAAAAATTTCTACGATTATCTCCCAATCATTTTTCCATTCATAATCTTGAAATTCTTCTATTAATTCCATTTTAACAACCAAAATTTAAATTAGAGATAATAAATTCTCTGAGGTTATCCATAAAAATATAGCTTTTTAAATGTTTAGATAGTCGTAGTTTTCTAATGAAATAAGAAAAAAAGAAAAGTAAAATTATTTAAATAATGCGAACTCTAAGGATTTATTTGGTCGTTATTACAACTGTTTCAGATACGTTCTGCATTAACCGTAATCTTCTCTCAGGCTTTCCAGAATTCATTAGAATTCCTATAATGAAATCTACTAATAAAAGAAAACTCCCCGCTTTGAGTAGATTATTTAAAGCATATTTATCTGGAGTTGTAGGTTTGAATGTCTTTTCATCTACAGTTCTTAAATTTAGAGCAGCCTTTCCTAAAGTCTGACCATTATTAAAGTTTTCTAAAAGGAAATAATATAGGAATCCAATTGCATAGTTAACAAAATATGATTGCCAAAGCATCCGTAATGGATTATAATCAAAAGGTAAAAGGATTAACCATCCAATAATTGATATAATTATTCCATCAATTATTATCGCGACCAATCTAGGTATAAAATCAGCATAAACAGCATCTCCTAGACTCTTCTCTACGGTTGGTTGAACTTTTTGTTCAGGAACAGCATCTGTTTTTTCAGGTCTTTCTCTTAAATCGGCACCACAGGCATCACAAAAAGAGGCATCTGATTCCAGCTTATTACCACATTTAGGACAAAATTTTAATGCCATTTCCAATACACCAAATTTTTATTATTAAATGTAATTTATCTGTTAAGACTTAAAAATTTTCAATTTATTAAAGATTTTTATAGTCCATTTTATAATCAATAGTTTTAAATAATATTTCTTAGAAGGTTTTCTTTTACTATTAAATATAGAGTTGAAATCCTTTTTCTATTAATTCTCTTGTTTCTTTAAACTCGGAGACATTTATTATTCTATTTAGATCTTGAATTTCTAGTAATTCATCTTTATATTTCTTCCTAAATTCAAAAGCAAATTTCTCCATTAATTTCTGTAATATTGCATTTTTTCTATTAGTTATTAAGACGACGGCAAATCCTAAATCATCATAATTTACAATAATATCAGTATTTTTAGTTTGGAGGACATCAATTTGATCACTTTTATCCACAAATTCAGATATAATATGATTAATACCAATAAGAATATTCCCCCAGATAACGGAATCTAATTCACCTGGAGATTTACTAAATTTATAGGAATATAGCAATATCCCTGATTTATGATATATATTAATATAATAAATCTTGTTTGTCA
>JBHLOJ010000036.1:0-11036 GCA_048940605.1 Promethearchaeota archaeon | reverse complement strand
AAAAATACAGTGACCGAGATTATAAAAAGAGAAGAGTAAACTATTACTATGTTAAAAATTGTTAAAAAATTTAGAAATACCATTAATTTTATTCCATAGTTCGCATGATAGAGTAAAATATGAATTAGAGCAAAAACAGATACACATACGATGAGAAAATATCCAATGCCCAAAATCACAAAAAAAATATTATACATAATCTAATCTAACATATTCAATTAAAATGCTTTTTCTATCCAAATTGAAATTTCATACTGATCTATTAACGAATATAATAGAACACTAGTTAATAATTAAGATTCCTTCTTATTTATTATACATTTTAGTTGAATATTTATAATTATCAATATAAAGAAAAGAATTATTTTCGTAATAATATCATATAAATTTATTGCTCTATAATATAAGGAGCAAAAATTTCCATAATTAATTCTTTTGCGTTTCCAAACTCTGAAACATCTATTAGTCCTTTCATATTTTTCAATTTTTCCCCATTTAATTTTGAAAAGTTTAGCATAAAATTTCGAACTGCTTTTTCAATAAAAGTATTTTTATGATTAGTAGTAAGAAGAATTGCATAATTATTGGTATTATCATACTCAAAAACTAAATCTCTCTCTTTCATTTTAATAAGATTTAACTGATCCTTTCTATTAATAAAATTAGCTAGTATATGATTGATACCAATAAGAATGGATCCCTTTAATAAGGAGTCATCAATTTCCTTTCTTTTTTCAAAATTAAATGAATATAAAAGTATCCCACTCTTATGGAATATAATGAAATCAAATATTCTATTTGTAAGTTCAATAAATAAAGTTGGTTTCTTAAATATAGTATAAGAAGCATAAATTACTCCCGCTAGATAAATTATATAATACATAAATCTAAAAACTATATTTTGAACAATGAGATGTAGCGTATATAATAGTATTATGAAAGAAAAATGAAAGGTTAAGATACCTAGATTTCGACCTGATTTTTTATCTCTGAAGTTGGAAAGATTTTTGATAAAATTAAACCACATAAAAGAAAATATGCTAATATTATATAATACAAGAATTATTGCTAATACCAGATTGTTAAATTCATAATAATAATTATCGTTTGCCTGAAAAATATCAATTGAATTTGAAAGAATAGTTAAACTTACTATAATACCACCTACGAATGGATAGATTATTGAAGTTATGCTTGTTATTCTCTTATATTTCATAATGAAAATTTGAGTAACACTTAGCATATTAATGGAAATAATCCAAAAAATAACAGATAGCTTCCAGAATAGGAGTGCTATAATTTTATTTAAATATATATCTGCCGAAAGAATGAATAGAGAAAAAAAAATAATACCTAAAAATAGGTATAAACAAATATTTAAAACTGTGTTTAAAGTATTACCATAGTTTTCCCTGTTAATATACACATAAATGATCCCTATTAAGGATATACAAACGGATATTATTATTAATACTAAACTAAAAATCACAGTTGTTTATCTCCTAAAACTATGAATTTCTTTAATTAAATAAAAGATGTTAGTACAATTTTATATACCTATGGTTTTTATTACAATTGTATTATCTCTTCATTAGTAACCATATTTAATTTAGAAAATGTAATTATTTAATCTATTAAATAGTAAATAAATAAAAAGAAATAAACACAAACTTTATTTTAAGAAAAATTAAATTCTGCTTATTTCCCAATGAATGAATTTATTAATTACCTTAACAGAGAGGATTTATTTAAAAAACTCCTTGAATATTATAAAGAAAATCAAAATAAGCAGAAGATAGAGGTTTTTTTTAAAAATTTCATTGAAAAACTCGAGGAGATTGGAGATATAATTACTTCCAAAAACGAGTTTAATTTAGGGAAATCTAATTTTAATATCTTAGGAAAATCTTACGAAAAAACTTTACCTCAGAAAGACCGAAAGCTTTTAGGTGAATTTTATACCCCAAAATCTATAGTAAGTTATATCTTAGATGCAGTGGGTTATAATGAAAGCAGTAATATTCAGAATAAAAAATTAATTGATATTAGTTGTGGATCTGGAAGTTTTATTATTCTAGCCATTAGAATTCTGATTAGAAGATGTGTTAAACTTTTTAAAAAGCATGAACTTTCTGAAATTTTACAGGAAGAAGCTAAAAGCATCATTTTAAGAATAAAAGAGAATATTTATGGCATAGATGTTAACCCGATTGCATGTATTTTATGTCAAATTAGTATTCATTTTGAGATATTTAAATTAGTTGAAAAAATCAAAGAAAAAGATAAGGATTATCAAGTTCCATTATTTAACATCAAAAATTTTGACAGTTTAACGATAAAGGAAACTGAACAGTATGATTATGTTGTAGGTAATCCCCCTTATCTATTTGTTAGAGATATTCCTTCTACTCAAAAACAAATCATTGAAAAAGGTAATTTTCAAACAAACGATGGTCAATATGATTATTACCAAATTTTTATTGAGTTGGGAATACAACTCCTAAAAAGAAAAGGTATCCTTGGATATATTGTTCCAGACTCTTTATTAGCGTTATCAAATCGCTCTAAATTAAGAAAATATATTTATAAAACCACAAAAATTAGGGAGATATTTAATATTGGTCCACAATTTGAGGATCCCGTAGTTTCGAATATTATACTTGTTTTAGAAAAAGAATCGAATATTCAAAAAAGAGAAAGAAACTACATTAAAGTTAAACTCTCAAATAATAAAACAAAAGAAATTTCCCAGAAAACTCTTTTAAAATGGAATTATAAATTCTTAATTCATCTTAGCGATGAAGATATAAACATCATCGACTATTTAAACGACAACTTTCCCAAATTAAAGGAGATAATGACAAAAGAGGATTTTAACATTTTATTAAGTAGAGGGGTTGAATTGACTAAAAAAGGAGAGATTATTCTTTGTGAAAATTGTAAAAAATACTTCCCAATCCCAAAAAAGCAACTAATTTGTCCAGAATGTTTCAATCCTCTAAACGAAGAAAATATTGAAAGGATAATTCTTGATTCTATCCAAAGTGAAGATCAATTTAAATTCAAATTATTTATAAATTCAATTAACCGTTATCAAGTTAGAGATTATAGTTTTATTAGAATTGATAAAAAGGGTATTAATTATAAAGACTTTGAAATCTATAAAGATCGATTAATAATTAGACAGTTAAGCCAAAATAATTTAATTTGCGCAACTTATGATAGAAATCTATCTCTAACTTCACAATCGTTCTATAATTTAAGAGTATACAGTTCACCAATAAAAGAGTTTAATAACATGTATCTATTAGGAATTTTAAATTCCAAACTCTTATCATATTACTTTTTAAAATTATTTGGTTCCTATAAAAAGCTTTTTCCACGCATTTTAATTGAAAAAATTAAAGATTTTCCTATTAGTATCCCACAAACTCTCAAAGAAAAAGAATTGGCATCTCTAGTAATTTTAAAAGTCAAAATCTTGCTAGAAGATAATAAATCTAAAGACATCCAAAAGGAAATTGATGATTTAATTTTTAAACTTTACAAAATACCAGAAGAATATCAAGAAAATATAGTGGATTTTTTAGAAAATTATTAACTAAATTGCGGGAGCCATTTTGCTTCTTTTTCAAACATTTCATCAACCATATCTCGAATTTCTTGAGGAGAACATACACTAGCAGTATTAGGGTCTAATAATATTGCGTGATAAATCTTTTCTTTATTCAATTCAAGCGCTCCCTCAACAGCTGCTTTTTGGACCATTACATTTGAAAGGCAAAGTGCTTGACAAATCGTGGGTAATTTTATACCTCCCTGAGGATGTAAGCCATGATGATCTGCAAATACTGGTACTTCTACGCAGCATTCATCTGGTAGGTTAGTTATTATACTTCCCTGTTTATTCATAACATTTCCATTAAATCTTAATGGACTATTAGTTTCAATTGCGTTTATTATATGTGATGCATATTCAGTTGATGGTTTAATTTCTCCTCTTTTAATCTTTAATTTCGACTTTTTTAATCTTCTTTTATATCTTAATTCCGCCTGTCCTTCAATTTGAACACATAAATCATAATAAGATCCATGCTTTAAGTTTGAATAATACATATTAATTCCCTTGTATTTTTCTAGCAAATCTTCTCTTTTCCGATAATAAGGTAAATATTCAGAGAGATGTCCAGAACTTTCAGTTACAAAATATCCAACGGCATTCATCATATCCAAGCGAACCTTGATAGATTCATTGAATTTAGGATTTTCATTAAGCTCTTTTTTTAAATCAGGATAAGCATTTTGCCAACTAGAACTATGCCCTTTTCTGTACCAGGCTTCAATAAACCATGACATATGATTAATACCAGCGCAAAGAAAACTGAAATCCTCCTCTTTCACACCAAGAGCAGTCCTCAAAAGTTTTGAAGTACTTTGGACACTATGACAGAGACCAATTGTGGAATCGGGCAATAGAGTATTACAGTACCAAGTATTCATTGCCATAGGATTTGTATAATTCAAAAAAAGTGATTTATCCCCATTTTTTCCAGAATTATATCCAACATCTTGAATATCTTCCATAATTGACCTGAGAGCAGGTACAGTGCGAAGAAATCGAAATACACCTCCAGGACCTAAAGTATCTCCAACACATTGAGTTACTCCATATTTTAATGGTATATCAAAATCAAATTTCATTACATCTAACCATCCAACCTGGATAGCATTTAATATATATTTAGCATCCTCGATTGCTTTTTTTTGGTTTAATGTTTTTTCTATTTGCACATCTTTAAGTTCCTGATAGTTATCTTCAATAATTTTATTCATATATTTGAACATGACATCTAAACGACTATGATCAATATCCTCAAGGCAAATGAGGGTATCTTTTTTAAGCGTTGGGAAAGTTAAGATATCAGTAAGCACAGTTTCACCAAAAACGAAAGAACCCGCGCCGATCATTGAGATTTTTAGCATAGTAAATAAAAAAAAATTCCCAAAAATTATAATCTTTGCTTTAATATTATTCATTGGTGTTAAGTATATGGTAAGAACTGCCAGAATTACAAGAAAGACAAGCGAAACTGAAATCACTGTGGAGTTGAATTTAGATGGAACTGGTAAAAACGAGATTGATACTGGTTTTAAATTTATGGATCATATGCTAAGATTACTTGCAACCCATTCTGATACAGACATCACTCTTCACGCTACTGGAGATCTAACTCATCATGTTATTGAAGATATTGCTATTTCTTTAGGAGAGTGTTTTCAAAAAGCTTTAGGTGATAAAAAAGGAATAAGTAGATACGGTTTTGCTTTAATTCCTATGGATGAAACTCTTGCGCGATGTGTACTTGATTTCAGTGGTCGAAAAACTTTAGTTTTAAACTTAGCACTAAAAGAATGCGATATCGAAGACGTTGCTGTTGAGGATATAAATCATTTCTTTAATTCATTTGCAGAGAATGCAAAAATAAGCCTTCATATTCATGTGTTTTATGGAGAAGATCAACATCATAAAATTGAAGCTGTGTTTAAAGCTTTAGCACGAGCAATAAAGGATGCAAAAAGAATAATATCAGATGAGATTCCATCAACTAAAGGAATTTTATGATATAATCTATCTACTCTCTGATATCTCCAATTTTTGAAAGATATTTAAGTTAATAACCAAAATTTTGGTTTAGGATTTAAATATGCGTTTCCTATCATCCCTTTTTAGAACGATAAGTGTTTAAAATTCTGTCCCATTTATCTGCGAGTTCAGGAAGATCTGTTCGTCTAAAAAGTCTCACTGCTCGATCTAAAATTTTGGTTATACTTTCTTGACACTTTGCTATATCATCTTTTACTGAGGAATCACTTATCATAAATAATAAAGATCTGAAAATCAATTAAAAAATAATATGGCATGCTGATGTCTTCTGAAATATGATTATAGTAATATCTAAATAGCTATATTATTATTATATTTTTAATACAACTAAGTCAGTGTGTTTTGTATGTCAAAATTTCTAAATACAGGTCAATTAACTCAGATTCTAAAAAATTATTATAATGAAGTTGAAGGAATTTTAGGTGTCGCTATATGTGATCGAAATGGATTCATTATTGCCTCAGAATTCAAGGAAGGAAATGAAGAAGAATCAGATTCAATTATAGGAGCAATCTCAGCTATGCTTGATAGTTATATAGACAGGATTAAAACTGAATTTGGGACTAAAGGAAGATTTTTTAATATGACCACAACAGGAGATAAAAAGTTTACTTTTTGCTCAGAGGGACCACAATCTATTTTGACAACTGTTGCTGATCAATCTACAAGCGATAATGCATTAAAGGTATACTCAGCACATATAGCTGGAAAAATAGAATTGATACTGGAAGGTAATAAGGAAGTTTCTCCAGAGATTCCTGAAATTATAAAAGCACTTGCTAAAACTAGAGAAGGAGAACTTCCAAGAATGGCAGGAGAATATTCACATAAACTAATTTTGACCGGAGATTATCAGGTGGGAAAAACTTCACTTATCAGAAGATTTGTTGAGAACTCGTTCAAAGAGGACTATATCTCAACGCTAGGTGTCCAAGTATCTAAGAAAACAATTGATTTAACAGACAAAATAAGGATGAACTTCATTATCTGGGATATAGGAGGTCAGAGTTTCCAGATGGCACCCTATAGAACGAAATTCTATAATGGTACTAATGCTGCATTCATTGTAATAGATAGGTCTCGTCCAAATCAGCTAAATAGTATTGAAAAATGGTATAATGATATTAAAGATTCAATAAAAGTAAAAATTCCTATAGTTATGGTTGGAAATAAGTCGGATTTGATCGATCAGTTAGTAATAAGTGAAGATGATATTAAAGAAGTTGCTAAGCAATTTGGTTTTCATTATATCCTTACATCTGCCAAGACAGGTTTACAAGTCAATGATGCATTTTTATATATTGCTTATAGAGTAATTGAAACCCTTTAGTCGTATAGATACAAACTTTTTTTTGGAATCTTCATTCTTTGAAATTATAGATTTATTAATTAAAATATATTCAAGATTTCAAAATTAATAAAAGGAGGTTAAAAAGAGATAGTAATTAAAGTAGATTGGCACGATGTGCTCACAACTTGAAACGCTGCTGGATATGTTATGGGTTTTTCAATTAAAGAACTTATGTACAAAGGAAAATATCTTATATATCTTAGTGAACAAGAATTAACCGGTCCATGGTTTAGTTTTAAATTAGAAGGGAAAAATATCGGATCCATTCCGGTCATTCTAAAAAATATTGAACCTACACCAATATATAATATGGTAAATACGAGAAAAGGTAAAGCACTTAGTAGAATTACATTAGATTTTAATATTACAGAGTATCTTAAGAAACTTGTTAAAGAAAATAAATTACAATCGATTCAGTTACATAATAAGGAATTTGTTCGAGTGTATAAAGATATTTTTAATCCTCCACTTGTTCCCTATATCTCAACGTTTTTCACAATGAAAAATATATCTGATTATGCAATGAAAGATTTTTCAATGTACTTTGTCTTTGATTTTGATATAAATGGACTTGAGGGATATGATAATGATCTTTCGGGTTATGACGAAGAAAATGACATTATCTATCAATATGATAATACTGGTTTATACGGAGGATTCTCACCTATTTCTAAATCAACAAATTATGAAACATGTTTAACAAAGGATTTTACAATAAATCAAAATAAGATTAATCTTTCCAATACTCTACATGAAGGTGAGGGAGAAATTTTATCCGCACTCCAAATTGAATTTAAAACGCTGGAACCTGATCAATCTTTTCAAACAGCACTAGTTCTTTCAGGAGGATTTAGTAAAGAAGAATTAATCCAAAATATTAAAGAAGGGAAAAACGATGCAATGAAACACTTACATCAGGTAAATAGATCTATAAAATCAGAGCAAAGAAATCTTCAAGAGAAAGGATTTATTAAAATTAATCTCCAGCAGGCAGAAGAGTGTTAGTAATAAAAGTCCGTAATAATGATTCAAATAAAAAATCCTTATGGAAAGTTATTTGATGAAAACCTTGCTCAGGTATGGATTTTAAAAATATTAAAAATAAAAAAAAGAATTAGAGTTCTATTTTTTTTTCTTTGATCTTAAATCATAATATGTATCTTCAAGAATTTCGAGATATTCTATTAAAGCTTTATTTGGGATAGATTTTTGTTCATAAGATTTTTTAATGACCTGTAGAATGTATTTTGGAAAAAGAAGATCGAGGTAAAAGTCTGATAATAGAGCATAATACTCGTTATTATTCTCATCTCGGAAAATTTTAATCATTTTAGAGTCCCATAGCAATTTCAATGCACCATAGATGTCTTTCACACCTTTCATCCGTAATTTTTCAAGATCTTGTCTTGTGGCAAAGCTCGTTCTTAAAAGTCTTAAAATCTGATAAACTTCGGGATTGGTGAAAATATTCACAATAGCTATATTGTCTTCCATAGTAGGTTTGTAATTTTTAAAGAATTCCTTCACATCTGCTAAATATTCTTTAACAAACTGAAGTGGTAAACCGCGATTAGATGGATCTTCAATTAATTGTACAGGCGGTACTCTAAGCATAAAGAAATCGTTAATTAAGAAAATTAGTTCAGATGGTAAGCCTTTAACTGAAACTTGTTTTATTATTTCTTTTTTTAACATTTCTGAGAGAGTAGAATCTAAATCGACAAATTCTTCAGCAAACTTATCTCTAAGCCATACCGTTAATTCTGATTTAGTTATCAATCCTATTTCCCTCAAATTATCAATGATCATTTGTTTAATTTCATCCTGATAATATAGTGTTAGAATTTCCTCATCGCTTAGGGAAGGATATAATGATAAACGCTGGAAAATAGAGGGAAGAAGTTGGATATATGCATCATCCTCAAGGTTTTCTAATAGAGTTCTTAAAACATCTGCCATACCACTTTCATAAAGATCGGGATCATCATCTAGGTTCAAAATCAGGAGAATATAATAACCGTGCTCAGGTCCGGAATAATAAGAGATAATATTTGTTGAACCTGCTGTAAGTGTAATAACTCCTTTTTCACCGCTATATTCATGTGTACTGTATATCTGCATAAGTGTCTTGTCAGAAATTACAGTCTCTTGGGGATATTGACCCATAATTTCTGTTCCAATTCTTTCATCCCATCTCATGAATATTAATCCAATCGGTTTTATATCATGGGTTTTTACAATATCACTCAATCTCTTTTCTTTCGAAACCTTTTCAATTTTACTATCTAATTCTAATATTTCACCCAAAGATAATCCAAGTCTTTCCCATCTATGATTAACTCTTTCTGTAATAAAAACTTCTTTATTGCGATATAAAACAGATTCAGAAACAGATTTATTCCCCTTTATTGCCTTTTTCATAGCTCTTACTTTCTTCACGAAAGATGGAATTTTCGCATTTTGATAAACCCTATACCCGACAATGCTGCCTACTAAGATTACAACTGCAGAACTTATCAATAAGAAATAAAAAGTTGGAATTCCAGGGAAAATTTCCTCCATTTCAACAACAATTATAATAGTGAATTCTTCAGTAACATAATCCTCTCTTGCAATGTTTATTTTTCCCGTGATAGTTTTCGAAGTGAAAAAAGCATTAATATCTTTGGTAGAAAATTCATATATATAAGTTCCATTAACAGTATGTTTAACTGGATACGTATGACTCCCGATTATTAGCTCTACTGTTGCATTATTTACCCATATATCTCCCTGTGTCGGATCTGTCAAAGTGAGTTCTATAGGAACTTTTTTACCTTGGACAACACTAGATTTAAAATCCTTAAAGTTCTCGCTTAGAGAATAATTAATTATCCGTTTATTAATAGTAAGAAGGATCATCCCATTTTTTCGATCATAATTATCTTTATCAACTGTAAGTACTAATAGATACTCTCCAACTGCTCTCATTTGAGTATCAAAATCTAAAATATACGTATTATCTAAAGTGGAGATAATATCCCCCTCTCCTGTGTCAATTACATTTCCCTCTTGGTCATATCTCTCCCAGATATAGTATTGAGAACTCAAATCAGTAATTTTTGTTCCTTTTAGCTCATCAATATATTCAAAAGTAAAATTCACCAAATCCTTTACATAAATTGATTCTATTTTTCTGAAGAATTCGGAAGAACCATTTAATAATGTAGGACGATTTAAAACTGTTAATTTGAGATCTTTTATTCCGAGCTGATAATTATCCTTATTTATCGTGAATCTTACAGTATAATCATCAGCATCAAGTAGAGACGTGTCAATTGTTTTCAAATAATAACTTAAGTCTGAATTATATTGAACTGCTCCAGATACAGAAATTGCTTCTAAAATAGTGTAAGATAACGATCCAACGACTTCATAAGATACAGATCGTAAATATTTGATTGAAAGCACCAAGCTAAAATTAACAGGAGAAGTTGTCGCTATCACTGCTTGATATAATTGATTTTTATTCAAATTCTCTAGTGAAATTGTTCCTATTCCTTTTGCAAAATCTGAAATTATGTAAGTTTGGCCCCCGATCGTGATATCCATTCCTAATTCTGATGGTAAGTAATAATTTGAACCATCTTTAATACCTTTTATCCATAATAATGCTTCTTGTTCAATCCAGCTTGTCTCACTTACACCTATTTGGAAAATACTCCCATTACTTACTCCTTGCTGTGCTTTTGTAAGATTGTAGGTTTCTAGAGCGTGAATTTTATAAAATTCCTGAATATAGTCAACATTTATAATCGCATCAAATACTACGTTAGGAAAGCTTTCAATTGTAAAGAGGAATTGATTCCCTAAAGGATAGATAACTCTATCATCTATGGTTAAAAGACCTGTACCGTCTGAATAACCGTAATCCAGTGAATATTTAAAACCTTCGTTTGTACTGATATTTAAATTTGTAAGAGTTGATAAATTCACCTTACTCCAGTTAGAAGTATAGTAACAGTTCGAGATCTCGAAAGT
>JBHLOJ010000035.1:0-27973 GCA_048940605.1 Promethearchaeota archaeon | reverse complement strand
TTCCAGGATGCTAAAGGAAATGAATATTATGCGTTACTCACAGACTTTTATAATTCATTGATATACCCTAAATACATAGTAAGAACAATTATTTATCAATATACTGTAAAATCAAAATCAAATGGTGTTCTCATTGAATATTTAAATGTCCTTGATGATGCTTATCATCCATCTAAAATTCAAACAGAAGTAAAGGAATAAGATTAAAATTATTTTTTATTTTTTTTTTTTTGAGATTTAATATATAGAAAGATAATAGTAGTATAAAAAAATTTTAAATCATTGATTTGTTAAATAGCCTTTTAATTTTTTTGCTTTCTCATAAAACTCTTTATAAAGAGTATCATCTCCTAATTCAAGGCATAAGTCTGATATTTTTTCAAAATAATCCGCAGTTTGGGCTATATCACCGCTTTCTAAACATGCTCTTGCCTTATTTATTAACTGATCTCTTTCAAATAAAGGTTTTAACAAGGGTGATGCATCAGTACTAATCTCTAAAATATCTGCTATGATTTGTATCATTTTATCACGATTTTCTGGATCTATTGCAACCATTGAATAGGTCTTTAATCCTAAAATCTCTTGTATTTTTTCAATACTTAAAGCTCCTGGTAAATCTTGTTTATTCCCAATAACGGCGGTATGAGCATAGGGTACATGTTCTTTTATTAACTCAAAAAAAAATTTACTTTTTTCTACATTCTCTAATGTGGAATCTGTTATAATAAGTACAGCATCACTCCCAAGGATAAAATCATTCCACAAATAACTAAATTGTTCTTGTCCAGCAAAATCCCATAGATGAAAATAAAGTTTTCCAATTTTAACTGTTGAGATCTTCCCAGTTATGGTAGGTATATGAACAGAAGGGATTTCATCAGCACAGATTAATGTTGTTGTTGTTGTTTTCCCTACTCCAGAAAAACCCACTAAAGATATTTTTGTCTTAAGATTTCTATGCGTTGTATCTATGATAGGATCTAATATCTCCATGAGCGCGGGATCCAAATTTTCTAGACTATCACCAAACGTATCTAAAAACTCTTTTTTTAGTTTGTTCAGCTCGTCTTTAGTTCTTTTTAATTCATCGTTTATATCTGTAATAAACAAAAACATCAACCCTTCATCTTTTACGTGTGAATACACAACTTTATATTTGAAAAAGTCGTAGCTGTCTAAGTTTGTTCCTTTTTCTGCTTCTTCAAGAATTTCTTGAACGAGCTTTTGAAAATCTTCTATTGATATTGATTTTCCAAATTTTTTATTATATACCATGTTATCTTCTTTCAATATGTAGACTTGCCTTAACATGATTTAATACCTTTCAATTACAAAATTACAAAACAAACAAATAGTTAATTTTCCAATTGTTTAGAAAACATAAAATTTTGATATTATTTCTTGAATTACCAATCTAAATTAAAATATTTAAATCTTTAGGATTTATAAAACGTGCGATATAGGAGAGAGAAGTAGTGAGTCTATTCAAAGTACAAATATAATATTAATTTTTGTTGATAGTTATATCTAAATTTAGAAACTTCATATTTAACCAGAGAGTTGGTTAATTTCATTCAAAATATAAGATTTGACATTAATAATTTTTTTAAAAATAACAGAATCTGGGATTTCCTATCTAAGTTATAGATATATAGTTATAATTTTGATAACGATTAAAGTTAGGTTTATCTTTTTTCTAACATACACAATAAATTATTGATAGATAAAAAATTAAATACAAAAATTAGTATTATTATTGAAAACCTTTTTTTAAAAACGAATTATTTAATAAAATTTTAATTAAAAACGAATGAAATAAAGATGACAATGAAACAAAAACAATTTAGACAAAGGATCTTTGCAATTTTCGTATTGATCCTAACTGTAAGTTCAGTTTTGCTAGCTATTCCATTAATTCCTAGTAATTCAGTGAACATTATTAACGAGGAAGAGGAAACTGACCAAGAAATATCTATATTACCGACTTTAAGTAATGGAATTGGTGAAGATCCGTGGTGGAACGCGTCTTATAGATGGAGACAGTGCATTAACATTACTAATCCTAGAGATTATAATCTTACTGATAATTTTGTTAGTATAGAATTTGATTATACTGATTTAGTAAACAATTATGATATGGATTCTGAGCTTTATGATGTTAGAATCGTAGAGAATGATATCGTTAGGAACTACTATGTAAAAAAAGATTTTCCCTCGATTGGATTAGCTACCATCTGGTTTGAAACAAATTCCACTTCAAGTGAATCTGAATATGATACTTATATGTATTGGGGAAATGCTTCTATAAATAACCGTGGAGTAAATCACGTTAATTATGATCCTTCTGGAAAAGCTTGGTGGAGTTTTGAAGAGGGTTCTGGGGGACGTGGATCTACTGTCATTGATTCATTAAACTTTGCTAACGCTACTTTATGGAGCACAGGTAGTGGCTATACTCCAGATTATGATTCTGATAGTGCTGTTGGTTCCTATTCGCTTAATTTTGATGGTAGTCATGATTTTGTGTACATAAATGATGAAATGAATTTTACTCAACCTAATGAAATTACTGCGGTAACGGTTAGTTGTTGGTTTAAAACATTTTATACTGGGAGCAGTTATAGTAGTAATTGGGCTTTCTTTGATTTTGATAGATCCGAATATTTTAATTTTTATATTGATCCTAGGGATGGAAAAATTGGTTTTTCGACTTCAGCTAACGGTCACAGTGGTCAACATGATTTTTACGGCAGTAATACCGGATTGAACGATGGTGAGTGGCATTTTGCGAGTGTTGTATATGATGGTAATGATAAGATAATATATGTAGACGGTGTAGAAGATAATCGAGCCATTAATGTATATGGTGGAGATGGAATTGGTACGACTACTGATAGATGGGGATTTTTTGGAGATGGTTCTGAAGCATCTAGTGTAAATGGAGGAAGAAATAATATTTATTACTCAGGAAACATAGACGAGATTAGATATTTTGACTATGCTGTAGCACCAGACGAAATAGAGTGGTTAGCAAATTATTATAGAATCGAAACAGATTTGCTATCTATTACAGAAAGGGCTGCAAGTGTTACAATAGTGGTAGAAGATGTGGATGGTAGAAGAGTTCCAGGAGCTGAAGTCTCTTTATGGGATAATTTAACGCATATCTTGGAAGTAGGAAGTACTACTTATACGGAGTACACTTCATCAGAGGGTACAGTGTCCTTTACTGGTGTTCCATTTGCGTTTTATAATATTACGGTAAATTATACTACATATTCTGGTTCATATGAAGAAATAGTTTATGATGGTAGAACTGAGCCTGCTGGAGAGGTTGAATTCAAAGGTTTATTTGTTTCTGCTAATGTTACCGCTGATCTTTGGACAATCGATTTTGAAGTGAAAGATTGGGATGGTGATCCATTCAATTTTGGTTATATAAATGTAAGTAAAGAATCTGCTATTGATGTAGTGGATTCTATTCCTTTAAATTCCGTTGGAAATGCGACTTTTCGTTGGTTAAATGCAGCTAGCTATAACTATACCATATATTACAACAATACAGATTACTATTCTCATCCAACTTCTCTAAATGCGAGTATAATTAACCGTGGAGCTCCTGGGATCTATCAAGAAATTGTTACAGTTACTATGTCTAAATTGAATATCAAAGTGATAGACAATACTGGAACTGAGACTGTCACAGGAGTTAAAATTAAAGTCCGAGACAACTCAACTGGAACAGAGATAGTTGAGTTGGAAACTGATACTACAGGATATAGTTATGGAGATCTAACTAAAGATTTTGGATTTTGGTACTTAACAGGATTAACTTATAATTTCTCATTATGGATTGTTAGTGTACAACAAACTTTTCTAGTCAACACTTCAGATAAACCTAAACCTCCTAGTATCACACCCTGGTATAACTACACTTTGGATCAAGCATCAAGTTTAGTATTTCAATTGGATTTGAATTTTACGCAAAGAATAGCTAATTTCACAGAATATGGAGGTGATTCTGAAGTTGCATGGGGAGAAAATATGTCTTTTTGGGTTTTGTATGAAACATCGAATGATACTGGCAATACATGGGAAGGTGATTGGAATCGAGATGGTTTTCCAACTTCTGTAACTTGGACAGTATATACGAAATTTGGACAAAAGATTTTGGATGTACCAATGTCTCATGCAGTGGGACCAACAGGGAATTTTACTTTAACGTTGAATTCTAATTTTCTTACTGCCGGTTCTACTTCTGAATTCTATTTCGCACTCGTATCAGGATATAAACCATTTTGGAATGATCCAATTGACCAATATTTTGGAATTACTGTATTACCTAAATCCACAGGCTTAATGTTATATAATTATACTTCTATGAGTGAATTACCAAAAAATATCGGTCTTGAATATGAAATTTCAGAATATTATGGATATACTATAAATATTACTGCAAATTTTTATGATGCTGCTACAAATAGTAGCTTAATACCTGATATATTCACTTATGACTGGGATTACGGCTCTGGAACTCTCATTAGCGATCCATTGCATGCTAACTTTTATTATTTTGAACTTAATACTTCTCTTGCTGCAAATGTAGGGAAATATAGAATTGATATAACTGTCAGTCGTGAAAATTATTCGAAGATTGAAGATTTTCCAATGTATATAAACATCATCTCAAGGCCAACAACGATAAATGGATCATCTGGGTTATTATACATTTCTGAAAATATTATTATATTTGAAGAAAAAACTTTTACATTTGAATATGAAGATGTATTTAGTTCAATTCCAATTTCTAACTTAGATGAGAAAAGTTATCTTTTACAAAAAATTAATGAAACAACTGGAGACCCAATTCTAGGAACAACGGAAGTCGGAGAACTGATTGAAACTGCAGGAAATAAATATATCTTAGATCTTGACACAGATACTCGCCTTGATGGAGAATATTCAATAATAGTCACTTTAAATAAGCTTAATTATGAACATCGGATTGCGATTATTTCTTTAACTATTCAAAAGAGAAATGTTCAGATTGAATGGCCAGATAAATTTTCTGGAACAGAAGTAAAAAAAATAGGAATAGCATCAGGAGCATCATTAAATTTTACAATAACACTTACAGATCAAGACAGTTCGTTACCGGTTATCGGAGCTGATGTATATCTCACTGTTAAGGGGAATCGTTATAATTTCACGGATCTTGGAAATGGAATGTATTCGGTAAAAACATCCAAGATTGCTGATGCGTTCTTTTTCCCATCGACAATTTCAGCAATTCTTACTGTCGAAAAGGGAAATTTCTCTACTAAAGTAACTCCAATAACAATTAAAGTTAATATGCAAGAGACATTCGGAATCCCAACCTTCTATCTATTAATGATTGTAGGCGCTATTGTTGCTATAACAGCAAGTTTAGTTATTTATCGGACAGTACAACAAGCAAGAATTCCTACATTCGTTAAGAAAGCTAAGAAAATGAAAAAAGATATCAAGGGTAAAAAATTTATCTCAGATTCACTTCTATATCCTTCAAAAGAAGAATATATGGTAAAACAATTAGGAAATAGATGGGAAATGCTTGGATTATCCTTACGGAAAGTTTTAGGTGTAGAAGGTAAGAAAAAGAAATCTTTGACTGAAACTCCGGGAGAATTTAAAGATCTTAAAGGAGGTGTAGAATAAATGCCAATTGGATTAGTTATAATGAGATGGGATGATAGAGCAGGTACTGAAATATTATCTAAATACCCAGAAGAAATTGTACTAACAGAAAAAACACTAATGCAAGTATATAGCACCCATGAATACAGTGGAGAATCGGGGATGATTAGTTTAATGATTGGCTCATTAAATATTGCATCATACTACACTGGACCTGAGAAAAATTTCTATATTCTCCTACTCTTGAATCTTGATGATGATCCAGATGCATATGAAGAAGGATTAATAGATGTTTCTAGGATAATACTATCAAACTTAGAAGATGACGCATTTCTACAAATGATCCCTACGCTTTTTCGACGATTATCGGTGTATCCCACTTTAAGTACTGAACAACGCCTTGCACTTACCTATCAAGATGAAATAAAACGTATGATAATAAAGCGTTTAAGGGATGAAGGTGTAGTCTCTAAGTCGGAACTGATGATTTGGCTAAAAGATAGATATAAACAAGGATTTGTTGATGTCGAAGGAGTTTTAATGGAACTCATTAAACGAGAGATAATCAAAGAAGCATCAGTAAAAGGGATGCCTTCTGAACTAATTTTCTTGATTAAAGACATCGTACTTATGCGCGTACCACCTGTTATTATTTTAAGAGATCCTGCAGATCGAGGTTTACCTTCTCAACTTATTGAAAATTATAAAACTGATGTTCGAACATATTTTCAAAATTATCAACCAACAGAAGGGGATAATCTTAGGATATTAGATGTTCTTACTAATCCACAAGTTTATGAAACTATGCGATTATTAAGAAATGCTGTAGTTACTAAGAATGACCTAGAAAAACTTAGAAAGAAAGGAGTAGAAGATTTAGATGATGTGTTAAAGATGCTTTGGGATACTCAATTAGTACAAGTCTTCCAAGATGAAAGAGGTAATGAATATTATGCACTTCTTTCTGATGTTCATTTGGAACTGATCTTTCCAAAATACCTAATGAATGTTATCAAAACTGTATATGAACAAAAATCAAAAGCTGATCAAGTACTAATTGAATACCTTACTGTGCTTGAAAACACTTATACAAATTTAAAAGCAGCACAAAAAGCTGAAGCTAAAGCAAAAGATTAATTACATTTTTTAAATTTATTTATTTTTTTATTTGTTTTTTTTATGTTTATCATAATATTTTTGAGTTTATTAGTATTAATCTCAATTAGAACAATCAATAAGTTAATGTGAAATTAAAATGGATGAAAATTTTCCTAGCTGTGAAAAATATTTGGATACTCCAGAAGCAATTGGCTTAGATGGCATAGATTTAGAAAAATACATTATTGCAAGCTATATCATAAAACGTCCGAAGGGACAAAATGTCAACTATTTATCTAGATTCGCTGCTATTGAACAATCAACAGGAACATGGGTTAGAGTTCCTGCTGAAACGGAAGAAGTTAGAAAGCATCATGTGGCAAGAGTACTTGGTGTATATGAACTACCTCACCTAGAATATGTAGTGCCTAAAGATGTAAAAGAACGAATTTATTTTGTTCAAATCGGATTTCCTATTATAAACATTAAGGGAATGGGAATACCAATGCTTTTTACAACGGTTATTGGTAATATTAGTATTACCCATGGATTGAAATTAGTAGATCTGGCTTTCCCCAAAGGTTGGTTAGAAGATTTTAAAGGACCTAAATTTGGGATAGATGGGCTACGAGAATTATTAAAAGTACCAGAACGTCCACTTTTAAATAACATGGTTAAACCTTGTACAGGTCATACAGCAGAGGTTGCGGCAGATCTAGTATACCAAGCTGCAGTTGGAGGTTGTGATGTCGTAAAAGATGATGAATTAATCTCAGATCCTTCTTTTAATAGATTAGAAGAGAGGATAGTAAAGGTAATGGAAGCTGTTGATAAAGCTGACTCAGAAAAAGGAGAAAAAACTCTGTATACAATAAATATTACTACTAAATTCCCAGAAATGTTCGAATATGCAGATAAAATGATAGAATTAGGAGCCAATGCCCTAATGGTAAATTATTTAACTACTGGATTTGAAGCTCTTAGACAAATTGCTGAAGATCCATCAATAAAAGTTCCTATTTTAGGGCATATGGATTTTGGAGGAACATACTTTGGGGGGGAGTGGACAGGTATGACTAGTATGCTAACTTTTGCAAAGTTACCACGAATTTGTGGTGCTGACACTGTTGTAATTCCTGCTCCTTATGGAAAAGCTGAGATATTAGATGAGAGATACGAACAGAATCTCAAGGCACTTCGATTTCCCCTTCAACATATCAGACCAACATTACCGATGCCTAGTGGAGGAATCACCCCAGGAATGGTTGAGAAATGTATAAAAGAAGCTGGTAATGATATACTTATAGGAAGCGGAGGTGGCATACATAGTCATCCAGATGGTCCAATATCTGGAGCGAAGGCATTTAGACAAGCAATTGATGCTGTTATGGAAGGAAAAAATATAAAACAAGCTGCAAAAGAACAAAAAGAATTAGGGATCGCACTTGGAGTATGGGGCAGTGGAAAAACCGCCCTTATAGAAGATTAAACTCTTTTTATTTTATTTTTATTTTTGTTTATGATTTTCTTCTTTAAATTCGAATGGAGGAAATTTTCTTCTTTTTTCTAAGGTATTCTTTAAATCTCCTTTTAATTCATTAAAGGGTTTTAAATTCCCAGAGAAATTTGACTCAGTAACTTTTCCAACTTTAGAATCTAATAATTTTTCAACTTCCTCAATTTTTTCTAAGTTCCCTTCAGAGAGTAAAGACAGGAAGTAATCGTTTTGATATTTTTTAAACGATAAAAATCTATATTTTTGAAATCCGAGTTTTACAGAAATCCAACGAGGAAATGCACCAGTATTTCCTTGAGTATTTGCTGCAATGGCTTCAACTCTTGCTGTTATCATTGATTCTTTCATCTCTTTCACCTCTTCTGGGTTATCCACTTCAATTTGCAGCTCAACATTTAAATCGTCTCCAAGTAATAGTGATATAACGCCAATTGACATAGAAGATAAACCTAAATAGTCAATTCGAATAGTATCTTCAACGTACGGAATCTTTTTATCTGAGAAAACATCCTGCAAATTACAATATTCTTCAAGAATTAATTTTGTGGGTCCCCTGAAATCTCTTTCAATTTGGTGTGATTCTAACTTATTTAAATTATTAACATCTCTATCTCCTACTAAATCAGAATAATAATTTGACATTTGCTCAAGAAGCCACTTTCCTTTCTTATCTGGGAATTTACCATAAACTAAATAGATGATACCATCTTTAACATAAAATTGGCATTTTTCTTCAGTATTTTGTTCTACAGAAATTAGACGCATTTTATCAAGTTCCCCACCCAATATCCCTGTGGCTATAAAATCCAAATTATTTGTTAATTCTAGCAGATATCTTAAATCATCATTACTACAATATAACTGTGTTCGATCAACCGATGTGATTCCAAGCAATTTTACATATTCACCTTTCTTCAAATGATGAATCTCACTCTCTAAAGAGATTTTAAAATTCTCTTCTGGAGATTTTTCTTTTAGTTTTGCTTTACCCTGTAATTTTGTTATTGTAGAAGCTTTAGTTTCAAATTGTTTGGGTTGCACTTTCTCTTTCCCTTCTGTTGACATCTCATGTAAGATGGCTAAAAATTTGCGACATTTAGGATTAGGACACAGTTGGTCTTTAGGAAAAGGTTTTGAAATCTTGTATCCGCAGAAATTACATTTAATCAGGTTTCTTTTATCTTCTACAAGATGTTTTTTTTCTATTTTCTTTTTTTTTTTCCCTTTTTTCTTTTCTTTTTTGGAAATTTGTACCAACTCGCCTAAAATTGGGTATATTAAAATTATTAAAATTAGATTTTAAAAATTTAAGCTTTTATTTGCTACAAATATTTCTCTGCAATCTTTTTAAAAGCATCAATAAAGATAGTATTATCTTCTTCCTTACCAATTGTTACCCTAATGTAATTGTAAAGACCAGGTTTACTAAAGTGTCTAACAAGTATTTTCATTTCTCTTAAATCCCAAACAAACTTTAAGGTTTTAGATTCATCTTCGAATTTTATAAATATAAAATTAGAATCTGATGGTAAAACACTAATTCCATTAAATTGATTTAATATTTCCGTTAATCTTTCTCTTTCCTCTATGATTTTTTTGTTTCTTTCAACAATTTTTTTATTATGTTTGATAGATGATAAAGCGGCAATTTGTCCTATATAATTTATGTTATATGGTAATTTCACTTTGTTCATTTCTTTAATGATCTCGGGATCAGCTAATGCAAAACCCATTCTCAAAGCCGCCATTGAAAAACTCTTGGAAAAAGATCGGTTTACAATTAAATTCTTTACTTTTTTTAATAAAGGGAGGGAAGTTTGGGTTGAAAAATCTGCATATGCCTCATCAACAACTACAATACCAGGGAAGCTTCCACACAATTTTAAAATAGTTGCATTATCAATTGATTTACCATTAGGATTATTCGGAGAACAGATAAACATAAGCTTCCCTTTCGAATTAAAAGCTGAATCTGGTATGGTAAAATCGTCATTTAATTGAATTTCTGTAATTTTAGCTTTATATAATGTAGCTAATACTTTATATAGTCCATAGGTTGGATAAAAAATAACAATTTCATCCCCTACATCAATAAATAGTTTAAAAATTATATCAAATATTTCATCAGATCCATTTCCAATAAATACTGAGTTCCTATTTGTCAACGTATCTTTATCTCGTAATAATACATTTAGAATTTCTTTACGTAATTCAAAGGAAGTAGGATCAGGATAAAGTCTAATCTTTTCATTCACAGCATTTTTTATATCATTTAATACTTCGGGAATTGGTGGAAAAGGATTTTCATTAGTATTTAATTTCAGCCAATCGTCTTCCGTTGGTTGTTCACCAGGTTCATATGCAGAATATTTTTTTAGGTTTTCTCTTAGCAATTCATTTAATTCCATTTAATCAACTTTTTGTTATTTTAAAACTATGATATACTATTGTTTTTCCTATAAAATTAATAATATATGTATTTAGTTATTCAAATTTAATCTTTATCTTTTAATCTTTCTTCAATTGATCTTTTATGAGCAAAAAATCCTTCATATTCAGCTAATTTCATTGCAGTCTCACTGAATATTTCTAATCCTTCTTTTTCACATTTTAACACGTCAATGACTTTTAAAAAATCATATAGATTTAATCCAGAATATTTTTTAGCACTTCCACCTGTTGGAAGGATATGATTTGTTCCTGCACCATAATCTCCTAAAGGTACTGGAGAATAGGGACCTAAAAATACAGCTCCAGCATTAGTTACCTTTTTTAATATATCATCTGGATTGTTAGTTAAGATTTCAAGATGTTCTGGGGCAATTGTATTACTAATTCTAATGCAATCTTCTATGTTTTTAGCTTTAATGATGATTGAATTACTCTTCAATGCTTGTTCTATAATTACACGTCTTGATGATTGAAAAACATATTTATCGATTGAATTTATTATTTGGTTGATTAAATTTTCTGAGTCCGTGACTATAATCCCAATATTATTAGGATCGTGCTCAATTTGGGAAATAAAATCAACTAACACATAATTTGGATCAGCAGATTCATCAGCAATAATTAAAATCTCTGAGGGTCCGGCCGGTGCATCTATTGCAATAATATTTGAAAGTATTTGTTTAGCAACATTGACCCAAATACCACCAGGACCGACTACTTTTTGGACTCTCGGAACAGTCTCTGTACCATAAGCCATAGCAGCAATAGCCTGTGCTCCACCTAGTTTATAAATTTTTTCTATATCAAATTCGTTGGCAGCAACTAATATCTCGGGAGCTATTTTTTTATCTTTCTGTGGTGGAGAACACATAATAATTTCTTTTGTTCCTGCAACATACGCTGGAGTTGCTATCATCAGAACGGTGCTAGGATATATTGCAATACCTCCTGGAATATAGATCCCAATGGTTTCAATTGGACGATAAATTTGTCCGGCAACAATTCCTTTTTCTATTTCAATAAACCAATCCTCTCGCTTCTGAGCTTCATTAAATTTAATGAGATTTTCTTTTGCATGATATATTGCATGTAATAAACTGGGATCGATTTTTTTATAAGCTTCAGACAATTCTTCTTTTGATACTTGAATTTCTTTATTAGTTAATTTAACTTTATCAAATTCATGAGTAAATTCAATTAAAGCTTGATCTCCTTTGTTTTTTACCGCCTGAATAATTTTACTTACAGAATCTCTAATTAATTCAAATTGAGTATCTGCACGAGGGATATAATTATAGATATTTTCCTCGTTTATTTGTCCAGAATCAACTACTCTTAAAGTATTCATATTAATCAATTTAATTATTGTACTTCCTCAAGAGGTAAAATTTGACGAGGTTCATGAACAACTAATCCTTGAGCATATTTCCTTAATATAGGAATTAAACTTAAAAATTCATCTTTCTTAATTATTGTATTTATAGCATACCATCCTTCACTTCCAGCTAACTTAGAAATTGTTGGACGCTTTAAGGCAGGAAGTTCTGCTAGAACCTTATTTAGATTATCTTCTCGTACATTCATAAATATATGAAGCTTTTTTTTAGCCTCAATAACACCCTTTAACAAAACCAGGATATCTTTAATCTTTTCTTGTTTCCATTTATCTTTTAATGCACTTTTATTAGCTATTAGAACCGCTGTTGAAGTATCGATAATTTCTACAATTTTTAAATTATTAGCTTTTATAGTTGTACCAGTTGAGGTGTTGTCAATTATCACATCTACCTCTTCTGGAGGTTTAGCTTCTGTAGCTCCAAAGGAGAGGAATATTTTGATATTTTCATTTTCCCCCCAACGTCTCCATGGAGTGATCACTAGAGGAATCAAATCTCCATAAAGTTTTTTGTAAGTTTTATTTTCTTTTAGGTAATTAACTGATAAGGTTAAGTACTCAGTCGAGATCCTTAACACTTTCTTATTATCATGAAATTTCTGTAAGATATCATCTAAATTATATATATTTTCCCAATTATTTGGAGCACAAAGAACTATTGAAACAGCACCTATCTCTAAATCTAATAAAATCTCAACTTCCGCTTTCGTTTCTTTTACCCAATCAATACCGGAAATTCCCAGATCAAATTCATTTTCTCCGATTAAATAATTTGGAATTTCTTGTGGTCTTAATAATTTAATATAAATTTCTGGATCTTCCACAGAAGGTCTATAATCTCTTTTTGAAACAAATTTTAAATTTAAACCAGCTCTTTCAAAGAAAGAAGCAATTTCTTCTTGTAGACTCCCTTTAGGGATTGTTAGTTTTAACACTTTTTCATTCATTTAAAATCAATAAACATTGTAAATTTAAGAATTTAATTATTCGAATCGTTATATTTAATAATCTTATGTTAATAGACATCATCGATATTCTATCTTTTTAGAAATGATTTTAAAAAGAATCTTTCGAAAACTGAATTTTTAAATTAACCAACACTATTTTATTTATAGCAAATATTTCGTGAATATTATAAATAATAACTAAGGATGTTGACCAATGACAGATTTTGCTCTTATGTTCGACGCAAGACCCGGTGGGGAGATTGTTCCAGTTAAATGGGGTAAAGATAATTTTCTACCGGATACTTCGTTAATAATTTTAGATGAAGGTTCAGAATCACTCTATTTATGGCATGGTGTTCAACAAGGATTAGTTGCACGAAGAACAGCCCTAAGGCAAGCAGAGTCTCTAAAAGGACACGGATATACTGTAGGAAAAAGCATTATTGGGCGGGATATCAAAATATTAAAAGAAATAGACGCGAGGAAAGTGGGGAAAGTTCCAGAAGATACTCAATTGAATGAAGAATTACAGACTCTATTGGATAGAAAATTTACAGAATTAGATAATTTCATTGTTACATTTCAAGCTGGAGTAGAAAAACCGGCTGCTGTAACATCGAAAGTTGAGTCAAAAGCAGTAACAACACCCACAGTTTCAAAACCTACAACAACTCCTGCTACTTCAAAACCTGTAACAACCCCTACTATTTCAAAACCTGTAACAACCCCTGCTGCTTCAAAGCCTGTAGTAACACCCGCAATATCAAAACCAGAAACTTCAACCGTAAAGTCAGCCAGCGTTGCTTCTGAATACGATGAAGCAGAACCTTTACCTTCGATAAAACAAGATACAAAACCAATTCCCGCCATACAAGTTTCAAAAGCAAGCTTAGCTACAAATGCGAAGATATCGTTTGTTTTTAGTGCTATATTAGAACATTTTGACGACATCTGGATATCAAAGAAAAATGACGGGAGTTATTCTGTTGAAGAAATGGATGGTCCAATCTGTACTTTTCAATTAAAGGAAGGTAACAAAATTAATTTTTCTGCAAACTCTTTCAGCCGGATTGACCCAAAGATCAAGACAGCAATTCAAAAAAAATTTATTGAGTTATCAAAACTCATTTGAGACTCTCAAAACTAATATAATTTTTATTATTATCTTTTTTTATATTTAATTAGATTTTATAAGAAAATCTTCAATTTTATGATTACAAATGAAATTCAATCGTTTAGCAAAATTATTTTCTGAACTGGAAGGAACAACAAAAAGACTCGAGATGATTGATCTCCTATCAAACTTTTTTAGAGAGCTCGAGGAAAAAAATGATTTCGAAGACTTGGATAAAATAATCTATCTTTTACAAGGGCAGTTAACCCCTAATATAAAACAGTTCCCTAAAATGGGAGTAGCTGAGAAGATGATCATTGAAGCATTATCTTTACACTCTGGAATAGAAAGTAAAAGAATAAAGGAAGTATTAGTTAAGCAAGGTGATATTGGAGCAGCTGCAGAATTAATTTTATCAAAAAGAAAAAAACAAAAATCCTTGTTTGATTATAATCAAAGTGATGAAATATCAAGATCATCTCTAGAGATTTCTGAATTATATTCTGAGTTGAGAAAAACTGCTTTGACAGAAGGTCCAGGTTCTCATGATATAAAATTAGGGATTTTAAGGGGACTTATGAGTCGAAGTACACCTTTAGAAACTAAATATATTTTAAGGATTATAACCTCTACATTGAGAGTTGGTGTTCAGTCACCAACAATAATAGAAGGTTTAGCTCTTGCATTCACTGGTATGAGAGATAATAAAGAATTTATTGAAAAAGCTTATAGCTTGTATCCTGACTTAGGAAAAATTTCTAAAATTTTAGTAGAAGGTGGTTTAGAAGAAGTGAAAAAGATTGATATTGAATATGGTACACCTATCCTAAGCATGCTTGCTTCACGAGAAATTTATACGGAATTCATTAATCGATTGGGGATTCCTTTTATCGCAGAATATAAATTAGATGGAGAAAGGCTTCAAATACATAAAATTGGAGATAAAGTTATTTTATTTTCTCGACGTTTACTTGATATTTCTGATCAATATCCTGATGTCTGTCAGAAGGTTAGAGAAAATATCAAAACAGAAAACGTTATTTTTGAAGGAGAAGTCGTTGCGATGGATCACGTTTATGAAAAAATGCTTCCATTTCAAGTATTAAGTCAGAGAAGAAGGAAATACGATGTTGAAGAAATGTTAAAAGAAGTTCCAGTATGCTTGTTCGCGTTTGATCTTTTGAAGTTTGGAGATGTGTCATATGTAGATAAACCGTTTCCAGAACGTAGGAAAAAACTTAAAGAAATTGTTGAAGAAGGAGATGAATTAAGGTTAGTTAATTCGGTCTTGATAAATTCTACAGAGGAATTACTTGAATACTTTAAAAAAGCTGGAGAAGAAGGAAATGAAGGAATAATGGCTAAATCTATTAAGGATGATTCTATCTATCAAGCAGGAAATCGTGGTTATAAATGGCTTAAATTGAAAAGTTTAGAAGGAGGGAAATTAAAAGATACTATAGATGTTGTTTTAATTGGGGCTTTTTATGGAAAAGGTAGAAGAACGGGAGTATTGGGGACATATATAGGGGCTGTATATGATCCTGACGCAGAGAAATTTGTTGCTTTTACTCGTTTTTTTTCAGGTTTAACTGACGAGTTGTCAGTATCTCTAACTAATGAGATGGAAAAATATATTGTTGAAAAAAAGCCTGATAATGTTATATGTGAAGATAAACCAGACATATGGCTTCAACCAGAAGTAGTAATGGAGATAACTGGTGATGAGATTACAATTAGTGAAAAATTTGTCACTTTGGGGTATTCCATGAGATTTCCGGTTTATCAACGATTAAGACCTGAAAAGGGCCCGAAAGATATCACAACAGTACATGAAATAAGAGAATTATATGAAATTCAATGATTAATATAATCATTTTTCAAAAATAGATTTTTAAATTACTGTTTTCTAAATTCTTAAAATTTTTAATGTTCATGTTTATGTTATTTTCTCCTAAATATAATTCTTTTAATGATTTTAGGGATTTTAGTGATGTTGGAATGGAATCTAACTGGTTTCTTGATAAGTTCAAATATTGAAGAGAGTTAAGATTACCAATACTCTCTGGGATTTCTTTTAGCTTATTATCACTTAAATTCAAATATTCTAAAGTTGAAAGATTACCAATGCTGTCTGGAAGATAAACTAATTCATTTCTTTCTAAATCTAAAATTTTAAGTGATGGGAGAAATCCTAAAGAATCTGGCAACAGTTCAATATTATTCCAACTTAAATTAAGCTTTTCTAGTGAAATAAGTGCACTCAATGACTCTGGGAGGTGTGTTAATTGATTATCATGCAGATTTAATTCTATTAATGATGTTAAGTTTTCTATCGTTTCTGGTAATATTTTAAGCTGATTTAGCCTTAAATTTAAAGATTCTAAAGATGATAATTTCCCAATTGTGTTTGGTAGATATGTCAGTTCGTTTTTCCATAATGATAATTGCTTAAGAGAAGTTAACATCCCAATTGTAGTAGGTAATTTATTCAAATTATTAATGTTGACATTTAATTCTTCCAGAGAAGATAAAGATCCTAACCAATCAGGAAGTTGAGTTAATTGATTATATCTAAGTGTTAATGTTCTTAATTTGGTCAAAAATTTAATCGATTTAGGTAATTTTGTTATACCTTTAAAAATAAAATCTAATTCTACGATTGCACAATTTTCCACCTTAAATTTCAATCTCCAGTAAGATTTTTCTAAAAAAATCATAGTAAAATAATTAATAAGAATATCACTTAGTTCCTTTTTAGTAAACGTGTCTATATCTTTTGTTTCACATAGAATTTCAAATCCCAATCTAAAATCTTTTCTTCTAATTTTCTTAACTTCTGTTAGCAATATCGATTTTGCTAAAGGATCTGCATTTATAACAAAATTATGTAAAATTTTAATTAAAGTTAAATAGATAATATTTAAACACGATAGAGATTCCTCATGCATAAGAGCCCATTTCATTGGTTGGAATATTTTATCTAAAAAGTTATTCCTCAAAACAACTGCAACAGATTTTCTTATTGTTTCATTGGAATCAGAAATAAGTAAATTTTCCAAGAATTTAAAAGTCTGAATATCTTTAGCTCCAATACGTTCCACCTCTTTAATACAATCAGCTCTTACTCTTTCATTTTCACTATTTTCAATTAAAGAAAATAACAATTTCGTAGCTGTGGGTTTATCTAAGTTGTTTTTTAAAAAGTCTTTGTAGATTTTATCAGGTGTTAATTCCATCAGTTTAAAAAATAGATTTTTACTTTTTAAATTACTGGTTTTATTTTGTTAATGATTCAATTATTTATATAAGCTTCTAAATCCAGTTCTTTTATCTTTTCTTCAGTTGGATTTCCATCTATTCTATTCCACCCACGCTCTTCGTAATAATCATCAAGCAATTGGTTAGCAATTTCTTGAGTAATTGGTGTTTCTCCAAAGAAATCCCTTAAATAGAAATTATTTTCCCCAAAATTTAAAGGTTTAAACCATTCTTTTGGAAATATATCATCTTTCCTTGAAAATCCTTCGCGAGAGTTTAAGATCTTAAGTAAATTCCAAGAACGTTCAGCAGCTTTTCTTATATCATCTGAATTAAGAGAAATTCCTGTAACAGCATTATAAAAACTAGTAGCAGATTCGAGACTCCAAAAACGATTCATTTGAGCCCTTGCACAAAGACCTAAAGAACTTAAAATTGTATACCAATCTTCTGAATATCGTGTTATTCTACCGACATTTATAACCATTTCTTTTCTTGAGGGTGAGAATATTCTATTAATCGCATCTTCAGGAATTCCCATTCTGGCAAAATGATTTTGAAATTTTTCTTTTGACATCCCAATCCCAACAT
This sequence comes from Promethearchaeota archaeon, assembly GCA_048940605.1. Taxonomy (GTDB): domain Archaea; phylum Asgardarchaeota; class Lokiarchaeia; order Sigyniarchaeales; family SOKP01; genus Loki-b32. The sequence goes on along the minus strand of JBHLOJ010000035.1, from coordinate 9,920 downwards.
AAGTAGGTGATCCACCAGAAGCAACATGAGCCCCTTTAGGATTTACCACTTGTTCAAATTCCATCGTTCCTAACCTTAAAAGCCGAGGTTCAAATACTATATCTAAACCTTTTATGATATTCATTTTATCTATAAGATTCTCATAGTTTTCACCTAATTTTTTCCAACCATCTGCTAAAATATTTCCAAAACCCTTTCGAAAAACAATCATTTCAATTAGTTTAATCATACTCTCAATTTCATTTTTCCAATCTAACCCAGTATTTTTTTTAGTTAATATCTTTGTTTTATACATCTTGTTCAAAAATTCAAATAAACCTGTAATATTTAACGAATCCAGTCCATATCGATTAATAAGATCAAAAAATTTTATATTTTCATTAATATCTTTTAATCCCTTAAGTGTAAACATGAGGAAAGGGTTAATAACAGAGGTTGAATAGTTAATTAATCCTGAATGTAATCCCTCCTTTAGTTCAAGAATATCTTTATCTCCCATAGGACATGAAGGGCATGCTATCCTACGTTTTTTCAACTTATTTAAATAAACGGTTTCACTACATTGCTGAGCTTTTTCATTTTGGCCCTTAACATTTAAGAACATCGCAACGGGTAAGCTTCTTAGCATTCCTAATTCAATCCATGATTCTCTCTGTGGATATCTTCGTATTCTTTCAAAAAGTTTTGTGTATAAAATGTTGAATTCTTTAGGATGAGCAATTGAAATACCCTTTGTTCCTTGAGCGACAATAGCTTTAATATTTTTTGAACCCATAACTGCTCCTAGCCCCCCTCGTCCAAATGTTGAGGTCTTGTCTATTAAGGTTAAAGAATTGTATATTAGATTTTCTCCTGCTTGTCCAATTGCGATTATACTACTATTTTTATATTTGGTTTGTAAAAAAGTTGTAGAATCAATGATATCTTTACCCCAAATTTTATTAGCAGAATGTAAATCAATATAATCGTCTTGAATTAATAAAAATGATGGTTTTTCTGCTTTTCCTGAAATGATAATATGATCATAGCCAGCATTTTTTAACTGGCTTCCAAAACTCATACTACCACATGAATAACCAACAGCTCCAGTTGCTGGATATTTACTTATTCCTATGGTTCTTGATGAACCAGGAGTTATTGTTCCAACTAAGGGTCCGACTCCTATGATAATATAATTATCACCACTAAATGGATTTGTATTTGGCTTAATTAAATTTGCTGCAAGCATGACACTAGTTCCAAGACCACCTACGAATTTTTTAATATCCTCAATATTTTGTTGACTAATGTTAATGTCTTTATTATTTAAATTCACATAAAGATTATTACCAGTATAACCATTCCAATTCATTATTCAGCAACCTCCTTAACTTCTAAAGCACCATAAAGACAGTGATGAGCACATTGACCGCATTGTATACAACTATTCAAAAACACAATTTTAGGAGTTAAACCATACCTTTCCTCAATTTCTATATTTGCTTTTGAGGGATTAAAAATTTTGTGATTGGTGTAAGAACACCACAATTTGCAAATAATACAACCAGTACAGTTTTCTTCATTTACATCTATTTTAATGACTCTTTTTCCAGTCATAATATTTCAATCCCGAACTTCTTTGATTAAATTTTTATTATAAGTCCTTTTTCCTGCTCCAATGTCTTTAAAAATGGAGGCAATTCCCTAATTTTGTTGAAATTTAAATCTAGAATTTTTAATGATGTTAATGAAGCAATCGATTCAGGAACAATCTCGAGTAAATTACCCCATAAATTCAGTTCCTCTAATGAAGATAAAGAACCAATCCATTCAGGAAGAATTGTAAAACTATTCCAACTAAGATTCAAGATCTTCAACGATTTCAAATTCGAAAGCGAAGAGGGGAGGTGATTTAACTGATTATTTCTTAAATTTAATTCTTCCAAGGATTTAAGTGATCCCAGCGATTCTGGAATTTTCATTAGCTTATTATCATATAGATCTAATTGTCTAAGTGAATGATACATTCCAATCCAATCTGGTAAATTAATTAATTTGTTACCGCCAAATCCTAACCTTTCTAAAAAACTAAGAAATTTTAATCCAATCGGAATGGTATCAAAATTATTCCAGCCAATTTCCAATTCTATTATTGATTTACTTAGATTAACCGATATTGATTTTAATTTGTTTCCATGTAAATCTAATACTTGCAGTGAAGAAAGGGAATTTATTGATTTCGGAAGATTTGATATCATATTATTTCTCAGATTCAAATATTTTAGTGAAGTAAGAGATCCTATAGATTCAGGAAGATTTCTCAATCTATTTGATTTTAAATTCAAACTCCTTAGTGTTTTGAAATGGTGAAGATCAGGCAGATTTACTAGTTTATTATAACTTAAATCTAAAAATTCAATTGATCCGTTTATAATCTCGGGTATTTTTGTTAGATGATTAAATCTTAAATCACATTTTTTAAGATCTTTAAGAGATAAAATTGGTTCAAGAAAATTCTCTAATTTATTTAAGCTAGAGCTATATCTTTCAACATTGGATAGATCTAATTCAACAACATATCCGAATTCATTAACTTTAAATTTAAAATAACCAAATGTTTTTTTTAAAAATGAGATAATATAAAAATTAACTAAAATATCTCCGAGTTCCATATTTGAAATATTTTCTACAATATCTTTTTCAAATAGGTTTGTTAGAATAGAATTAAACTGTTTTTTATACAATTTCCTTAATTTTTTGATTAAATATGATTTAGCTTTGTCAGTATTAATCTTAGCTAATGTTAAAATGATTGAAATCAAGCATTTTAATGATTGCTCATGTTCAAGAGCCCAAACCATAGGATCAAAGGCTCTGTCTAGATATTGGTTTTTTAGAACTAAAATTGTTAAATATCTTACATCTTCATTTTGATCAGAGATTAATAGATGTTCTAAAAACTTAAAGGTCCTATCATCATCTACTTTAATCATATTCAATGTTTCAATGCTTTCAATTCGTGTTTCTACGTTTTCTGCATTATCTATAAGATTTAGTAACAATTCTATCGCAAATGGTTTATCAAGATCTTTATTCTCTAGATCCTTATAAATGGCGTTTGGGGTTAGGGGCATACAACTATTTTATAAAAATTACATTTAAAAATAAATTTTTGCTGAAATTTTCTTTATTCAAATACGTTCAATCATCATTCCCCCAAGACGAATAGGACCGCCAGTAGCATTATATATTTTTTCTGCTTTTCTCAGTTTGGATTCACTATGAGAATAAATCCTGAAAACTATCTCACCTTCTTTAACTTTCGCACCTTGCTTTTTTATTATTTCCACACCAGAACTCTTCGAGCTAGGGCAGCCAGCAGCCTTTGCTATCTGGTTTATTATTGAGTTATTCACTTCAACAATATATCCTTCTTTTACAGCAAAAAATTCTTTCATAGACGGTCCAAGTTCAATTTCGTCAGGACTAATATTAGGTTTACCACCTTGAGCTTCAATGATATATTTCATTTTCTCATAAGCTTTACCAGAACGTAGAATATCCTTCGCAAGACTTTGGCCCATTCCTTTTTGAGCTTTTCCACTCATTTCAAGAATAATTCCTGCCAAATCAGTGGATTTTTCGATCAAGGAATTTGGCCCAGCAGAATAATCCATTAATAAGTTTAAAGCTTCTCTAGCTTCTATTGCCGGTCCTACAGCATGGCCAATTGGTTGGTGAGCTAAAGTTAATGCACATTCTGCTTCAATACCTACATTACCGGCAATTTCTTTAAATAGATAAGCAAATTGTTTTCCATTATCAGGAGTTGGAAATTTAGTGCCTTCTCCAACGGGTATATCAAGGACAAGTTTTTTAACTCCTAATGAGAGTTTCTTAGTAAGAATTGAAGGAATCATAAGACCTATTGGATCCATATGTAAAGGGCGTTCAATCTCGATTAAAATATTATCAGCTGGTGCGGTCTCAAGTGCTCCACCCCAAATTATACATGCATTTTCCTTGGACACGATTTCATTTAGTTCTTCAGGATTGAAAGCAACAGGAGCTAATACTTCCATTGAATCTGCCGTCCCTGACGGTGAGGTTATTGCTCTCGTTGAAGATTTTGGTATAGTTAAACCAGCTGCTGCTACGATTGGAACAATGATAAGTGAAACTTTATTTCCTGGGACGCCACCAGTCAGCAAAAATTACGAATTGTAAATTTCTGTACTGTGCTTATCGTAGACGTCCATCCCAAAATAAAAGATTTCACCACTCTTTGTTTCTGCTAAGGTTAGAGCAGTCATTTCTTCTTTATCCATTCCATTAATAGAAACCCCTGTAATGAAAGCTGCAAGATCAATTCGAGATAATGAACCTGATACGGCATCAGAGATGATAGAGCTTATTTCTTCGCTTCTCAGCTTGTTCCCTTTTATTTTCTTTTGGATATATTTAAAAGATTCAGGTGGTTCTGCGGGTTTGACAGAAATTTGAACATTATTTTTTAAATTTTTTTTTTCTCGTATAATGTCTAGAAATATACCAATCTCACCAGGATTTACTATTGTGTTTGAATAATCTATTTGTATAATAGCTGTCCAAAACTTATCTTCTATAGACTTAGATTGTAGGTTTTTTATAAATACACGTTCACCAGCTTTTTGTCCTAATTCCTGTGCATCCTTAATGTTTAAAACAACATCTTTGGTATTGCCAGTTTCAAAATTAATTTCTTTTACTTTAAGTTTCATAATTTCAACCAAATATTATAAGATATACAGATATAAGAAAATAGTGATTATTAATTTTATTACTGATTCATGATTTTAGAAAAAGAAGATGAAATAAGTAGAAATGAGGAAAAATACAATTAATTTCTATACAAAAATCAAAATTAAAATAAATAAATTAATATTTAGTTAAAAATAAGTAATGAGATTTGGTATTGGTAAATATGAATAAATTTGAAAGAGCACAGGAATTAATAGAGGAATTGAATATAGATGGTTGGTTAATTATTTCTAATGAAGGAAGTGATGTTCATTCTCATTTTTTATTAGGAGTAAATGCTCCTTCTCTTAATTATATTTATATCGCAGCAAATGGCGAACATCAAGTTCTTGCTGTTGAAATGGAAGCACCAATGATCGAACGTTCATTGAAGAATAAAGGGATTAAAGCCAAAGTAGAATCTTTTAGTACTAAAAAAGAACTCCCACAAAAATTGAAATCTATACTCAATAAACCTCGAATTGCATTAAACTTTGGAGAGAATCTTTTTGATGAAAATTCTAGTTCTTTTGCGGATCATCTAAGGGTTGGTGACTACATGGCTATTATAGATTTAGCCCCAAACACAGAGTTTATATCTTCAGCACCGATAATATACGGATTAAGAAGTGTAAAAAACCAAGAAGAATTAAAAGATCTGCGTAATGTGTGTAAAGCAACGCTTGAAATACTGGAGACTCTCCCTAACATAGTGAAAAAAGGAATGCGTGAAAATGAAGTCAAAGCAGAAATTGAGTATCAATACATGAAGATTGGAAAACCTTCATTTCCTTCAATTGTAGGAACGGGAGCTCATTCTGCTGATCCGCACCATAATACTTCAAATAAAAAGATCGAAGAAGGTGTGTTATTAATTGACACAGGATTAAAAATTGATCAGATGTGTTCTGATATAACATGGACTCTCTGGGTTGGTAAAAAACCGTCTGATAAATTTCTTAAAGCTTATAATGCCCTTTACGAATCGAAAGAAATTGCAAATAAATATTTTGTTGATAAAACTCCAGCTAATCTTCCTGCTATAAAATGTCGTGAGTACCTATCAGAAAAAGGTTATGATCATGAAAAGCTATTCTTCCACGGTTTTGGTCATTCGGTAGGTTTTGTAGTCCATGATATTGGTCCTCGCGTTAATTGGCAAATATCGGATGAATTTACTCTATTTGAAAATATGGTATACACTAATGAACCTGGTTTATATTGGAAGGGAGAATGGGGGATAAGATTAGAGGATGATATAATAATCGGGAAAGAGAAGTGTGAAAAGGTAACATATAATCATAAAGATCCATTAATACTATAGAAAAAAATTAATCTATAATTTTATTGCCAAGGGGAATTCTTTAATAACTTCAATAACATTCTGATCAGGATCATTAAACTTACTAGATACTTTAAATGTATAATCTCCTGCTTCAGTAGGTTTAAGATTTATTTCCCATTTTATATTTTCATTTGATCTTAGTGAATATATCTGTTTCTTTAATGTACCTCTCATTATCTTGATTTCTTCAGGAAATTCAATATCTATATTAAGATTGAGTGCGTCACCTTCACTTTTATTCTCAATTAGGATTTCAAGCGGAAAAGATTGGTCGATAAGGGGAGGTCTTAGACTTTTTGTTGAAATCTCCAGTGTTGGGGGGGGAGATATTAGTTTTGGCTTTAAAAGTTGAGATATTTCATACGTGAAATGTAGTTCTTCATTCAATTCAGCTATTATTAAAATTGGACCAACAAAAGGATTTTCCATTTGAAAATGAGGTTTAATCACTAGATTAACAGCCTGTTTTTTACCTATTTCTATTAAAATTGGAAGTTCAGGATTTTTTTGGGAAGTTAGATTATCAGAAAGAGTAATTCCAAATTTTGATATTTTTAGTTCTTTCAAATCATAATTGTAAAAATCTTCTTTTGAAATTCCTAATAAAGGTTTTGTATCAATATCTAATGCTAAATTAATTGTTTCATTTGTAGTATAAACTTCTTTATCAAAATTTAAATTAATTACCAATGAGGTAAAGGTTTTTGCTATTACTAATGCTTTTTTTACAAGATTGATTTCAGCATCACGAATTTTTAAGTGAGCAAAATCTTTTTTGATTCTCTCAACATATTTTTCTTTTTTCTCTTTTTGTAAAATAGTTAGACTTGTTATAAGATGAATTAATGGATTTTCTTTAAAATAAGTATCATCAACATAAGATTTGATTTTCTTGACTAATTTTAGACCTTCCTCTTGTTCTCCTTTAACAAAATGACATAGATATGATAAGGATGAAAATACGATGAAAGAATGATTTCTATCTGAAACAGTTCTCAAATTGGGGATAAATTTTACTGCTTCCTTATAAAATTGAGCGGCTTCTAAAACCTGATTATTGAGTAGCGATGCATTTCCTGCTTTTCTCAAGAAGTCAATTCCAATTAAATATTTATCTTCGTTCATACAACACTTCGCAGCATCAAAATAACAATCTCTTGCAAGCTCAAATTTGCCTAAAGTTAGATAAGAATCCCCTACCGAATTATATAATTTGGCTGCTCTTTTATACTGCAAGGCTTTATAAAGTTTCTCAGCTTTCATGAACTGTTTTTCAATGTCTTTGACCATTTTTGGCTCACTAGGATAAATGGTATAATTTTTATTAATTTATTTTTAAATTAAAAATTAAGCAAAGAATTAGGATTTAATAAAAAAAAAATTAATTATAGATTTAATAATCCTTTAGATGCAATAAAAATGCGATTAAAAGAATTACACCACCAAAACCAGCTACAGCATAATCTTCAGATCGTCCATACCAATTCGCATATGGAAAAACCATAAACATTATTATAAATCCTACAGTAAAAAGTCCCCACCATGTAAAAGGTATTCTAATATCAACCCAATCTTGGATTGTTAGTAATAAAACTATAACTGCGATTAATCCAAAAAATCCAAATGTAAAGAATTGGCCATCGTCTGCACCGTATGCATCGTCTGCATAATAACCAAAAACTAATATACAGTCATAAATAGCAAAACCAGCACCAACAAGAGTTAGCATCATTGAAGCTTTCCATTCCTTTTTCTGTTGAATAAATTCTATTAAACCTGCAAGCAAAATTAAAATCGCAGGGAAATATGTAAAATCATATAAGATTAGAAATGGAAAATAGAAATCCGCGTCTGCAGCAGAAAAGTCAAAGATTATTAAAATTACACCAAAAACGAGTAAAAGCCACCAAAAGTATGGTATTTTAATTTTCCATAAACTTATAAGACTTATTGATAAAAAGATCACTGCAGCGATTAAAAGCTCAAGAATACCATATAGAATGAAAATTTCCTCTGGATCTGAAGCATAGAAAAACGCAATAGCTTCGAAAATCATAAAGAGAACTCCGATGAGTGCAATGAATTTAGATGGTGATGTTTCTTCATCAAACCTAACTAATTTATCAGTTTCTCCCATAAATAACCACTTTTTTTTGAGATTATATATTAATTTCAATTAAATTGAAATATAAACAAAATAGGGGGAGAACAAGTATATAAACATCTAGTAACTTTAAATTAGATTATATATAGGATTCAGATCCTTAAAAAAGTTATTTAAAAAGTTGATTCATAATTAAAAACAATTTTAAATTGCTTGAAGTTGAAAAATCTATTTTACGACAATAGTGATAATAGAATTATCTATTATAATCTGCTTTTAATGATATTGATGTTATTTTTATTGCTTCCTTATTAAGGATTTAATAACATCATGTTTAAGCTTCTAATGTTCGGTAAAATAATATCTTTTTTTAGAATACTAAAAATTAAGACAATATACTATTTAGAGTATTAAGGTGTCAATAATTTTTTTTTGTCGTGAAGTGATTTGCTTTTAAGATGTTCTACGTTTATAAATAGACAAGAACGAAATTCAATAAAATTTATATATTTTGGGAAGAAAGAGAAATTAATACGAAATTTTTCAAAAAAAAACTATATTAATTAACATAACATTAATTAATAACAAAAATTAGAGTTGAAAAAATTTTGGTAGATTTTAAGAAAGACACTTGGATTTATGTTTTAATTGCCGCGATCCTAGCACTTATCTCGATTTTTACTCCTTCAGGGACTGCACCAGGTGACATTTCTATATGGTGGTCTGCTATGATTGGATATAATGCAGATCTAGACCCTAGTTGGGTGGGTGATGGTGCAGCGACTATTTGGACTTTAAGTTTCACTAGCATGGCAATAGCAACATTACTAATCTTTGGAATCCTTTCTATGAAAGGAACAGAATTCAAATGGGATTGGTTAATCTATTTACTTATTGGGATTGGATTGATTATTTTTCCAATTTTAATGATGGTATTTGATCTTGACACTGCAACCCTTGGTGAAGTTGATATTGGATTCGCACCTATTGGGATTCTTATTGCTGGTATTTTATGCGTCGCTGCATTCGCAATAGATAAGTTTGTTGGTGGAGAATAGATAAAAAATAATTTAATACCTAAATTAATTCAATAATTACCTTTTTTTTTTACTTTTAATAACAAAGAAATTTTAGAATAGTGAATTTCTTCATTTATATTTTTTAAATAAATAAAAAATATCAAATACTGGCTTTATTAAAATATATCAATTAACCGACACCATTACAATATGATCTGTCGTCTTATGACTAAAATTTTTTCATAAGATTCATCCATCCGGTTTAATTTTTCTTTTTTTTGACTTTTGGCTCATTAGACTTTATGGAATCTTTAATAGGATTATTGCCTAATTTTTTGATTAATTCCGAAATTCGTGTCGCTTCTTCTTGAAATTTTTGTCCTTCAGCAGCACTACAATGAAACATTTGTACTCTTTCTGGAGAAATACCTGTAGTCTTTAAAATTTCTTTTGTATATCGTACATTTCTCTCAGCTACTAAATTACCTGTTTCATAATCGCATTCTCCACGGTATCAAGCCCCCACGACTACGCCATCAGCGCCTTTCCCTATTGCTCTCATCATAAGAGAAGGAGTAACTCTTCCTGTACAATTAATTCTGATTGGTCTTAATGTGGCAGGATATTGAGCACGAATAGTTCCAGCCATATCTCCTGCTCCATAACCTCATTTCCAACAGAGAAAAGCTAAAAT
>JBHLOJ010000034.1:0-27977 GCA_048940605.1 Promethearchaeota archaeon | reverse complement strand
AAAAAGGAATCGTTGCTATAATTGCAGAATCATTTGCTCGTATATTTTATCGATCCTCATTTGCTCTTGCTCTCCCTGTATTGGAAATCGATGATATTTCCAAACACTTCAAAACTGGAGAAAAAATAGAAGTTGATATCCCAAATGCGGAGGTAACAAATTTAGCTAGCGGTACCAAGTTCAAGGGAACTAAAATTCACCCAATTCTTTTAAATCTTCTTAAAGCTGGAGGTTTGGAAAAACAACTTCTTGAAGAATTAGGAAAATAAGATATTAAAAGTAAATTTTAGCTAAATAATCACCACTCTTTTCTTTACACAAAATATCACAGGACCAACCCAATTCCTTAGCAATATTTGTTAGAGTATGAGGATCAACAAATAAAATTTGAAATTTCTCTCCTAATTGGTCTTTATACTCTATTTGCAGCCTAATTTCCCCAAAATAACGTCCTGATTTCGTATTTTCATTTTGATATGCTAAATGAATTTGATTTGTGGTTATTCGAACATCATAAGAATCTAATAGAATAAAACCATCAGGATTTAGAAGATCTTTGCTAAAATTCAAGAATTTTCTGAGCCCGGATAAATTCTCAACAAAACCTATTGATCTACCCATAATAAGGATGATATCAAATGTTTTTTCTTTTAAATCATATACAGTTGAACATTTTACATTTAACACTCCCCTTTTTTTCATAACTTCACATGCATTAGAAGAAATATCAATGGCATATACATCTAATCCTATATTTTGAAGTTCAAGGCTATGAGGTCCTGCCCCAGCCCCAATATCCAAAACTTTCCCACGACATAATGCAATTGCTTGTTTTTCTATAACAGAAAAGTCCTTTTCCGTGCGAAAATAAGGGAAAATATAAAGTTCCTCTCTCAATCCATCATCTCTATGGAAAATTACTTTAGCTTGTTTATTTCCTTCAAAATAATCTTTAAGCGCTAAACCAAAAGGTTCCATCGATTTTTGAGACATTATCAATAGATGCTTTTTAAATGATTTTTATCAATGCGATTCTATCTTTTTTACTATATTTGAAAAGTTTCAGATGAGCTTAATATAAATTAGATTGAAATTTATAATTATTAAAATATTTTCTAAGAATAATTAATATTCTGAAAGTTGATGAAAAATTCCAAAATTAATTGAGAAAAATGAAAAAGGATTCTCACTCTTTTTAAATAAAGGTAGATGTGGTGGTTGTAGGGCGTGTATCGCTGTATGCCCCACGGGAATCTTGGAACTTAGTGATGAATTGAATTATAGAATTGCTTATGTACCTAAAGTTAAAGAGGGTAAAGCAAAATACTGTACAGGTTGTCGTAGGTGTGAACTTGCCTGTCCAGATTGGTGTATTTATGTATTATATGAAGAAAAAACTTCTAATGAAAAAGCTAAAACTTAATGAGGTGATTAAAATAGAAAAAATTGATAATAAGAGGTATTTACCAGAGGGAAAACATGTTTTAATGGGTAACATTGCCATGTCAGAAGGAGCACTATCTGCAGGTTTAAATTTTTTTGGAGGTTATCCCATCACTCCAAGTACAGAAGTAATTGAACATCTAGCTATAAGAATGCCTGAAGTTGGAGGAGTATGTATGCAGATGGAAGATGAATTAGCATCAATTAATGCTGTAATGGGCGCTTCTCTTGTAGGAGCTAAATCTATGACTGCTACATCAGGACCAGGATTTTCCCTAATGGTCGAAACTATTAGTATGGCAGCTTGTTTAGAAATCCCATTTGTGTTTTGTGATGTTCAAAGAAATGGTCCTGGTACGGGATTTGTCACTGAACCTCATCATAATGATTTAGGTTTGATGCGTTTTGCAGGCAATGGTGAATTTGGTGTTATAGCATTAGCTCCAATGAATTGTCAAGAACTTTTTGACCTCACAATTACTGCCTTTAATTTTGCTGAAACTTATCGTTGTCCCGTTTTTATTGTTTCTGATGCATATCTAGGACATCTTCATGAACCGTTACATATACCACCAAAGGAGGAAATTATAAAGAAAGTTATTCCTCGTGAATTACCAACCGATCTTACTAATAAATATTCTTTTCTGGATCGTAAAACTGGTAATTATATAATTCCAAAACCACCAATAATGGGCACTGATTATGTACCACTAATGTTTCTGCATCAAGCACATAATTCTAATGGTATGTCTTCCCAGAGAGAAGCACTTCCCTTTACGAAAATGTTAATTGATAAATTAACAACAAATATAGATAAAATTTCTCTTACTGAAGAATATCAATTAGATGATGCTGAAATAGTGATCATTGCTTATGGGTTACCAGTGAGAACTAGTTATCGTGCTGTTGATATAGCACGGAAAGAAGGAATCAAAGTTGGAATATTTAGACTTATAACTGTATGGCCTTTTCCGGATGAGAAGGTAAAAGAAGTAGTAAAAGATGCTAAGGCTGTTATTGTGCCTGAATTAAATTATACTGGTATTATTGCAGAACAAGTTGAGCGAATCACGAAATTAGAAACACCAATTATTAAAGTTCCCAAAATATGTGAATTTCATCACCCAGATGATATATTAAAAGCTATAAGGGAGGTGGCAAAATAATGTCAAGATATCCTAGTGAACAGCCAGAACATCCTTATCTTTCAATTTCAATGCCTGGTAAATATCTTGGAGGATATTTCTCTCTTTTCTGTGCGGGATGTGGTTATGGAATAATAGGTCAGCTCTTCAACCGAGTTTTTGAAGATGAAAAATTAGATCCAAAATTATATCCAATAGTTATTGGAATTGGATGCTATAGTCAAATACTTTTAACTCTACATCATGCAACCCAGAGAATCTTAACATTACATGGTCGAGCTCCAGCAATAGCAACTGGTATGAAGATGGCGAATCCGAAAATGAAACCGATTATTTTTTCTGGAGATGGTGATTGCCTAGGAATAGGAGGAAATCATTTCATACATGTGTGCCGAAGGAATCTTGATTGTGTCATTCTCATTTTTAACAACAGTATTTATGGAATGACAGGTGGACAGGGAGCACCTACAACCTTATTTGGAGCAATGAGCTCAACTACCCCATATAAAATGTTCGAGAACAGGTCTGATGGTGTAAAGCTTGCACTTACAGCAGGTGCTTCTTACGTTGCTAGAACTACAGTAGCTCATCCTAGAACACTAATGAAATATTTTAGGAAAGCATTAAAACATAAAGGTACTTCCGTAATTGAGATTATAACTCCTTGTATTACATATTTTGGAAGAAAAAACCTTGATAGTTTAGGTTCTGAAAATTTAGGAATAGAAGGGCAGAAAATGGATAACACCGGTATAATGATTGATTGGATAAAAAGAAATAGTCTTCGTATAAATCAAGCGAAATTCATGACAGAAGAAGAATTGCTAAACAAATATATCATTGGAGAATTTAGATATAATCCTGATAAACCAGAATATTCTGAAGAATATGATAAGATTAAGAAAATTGCGATGGGAGGGAAAAACAGTAAATGACTCGATATGAAATACGTATAGCAGGCTTTGGAGGACAGGGAGTTATTACTTTATCAAAAATGATTATTACTGCTGCTTCAATATATGAGAACCTGGCTGCTACTCAAACAGAGGCATATAGTGCATCTGCTCGCGGAGGTAGTTGCTGGGCGGAAGTGGTTGTGGAACTAGATAAAAATCTTGAAACTATTGATTATCCTCAAGCGTTAAGCCCTTACGATTTTTTAATTGTACTTTCTGGTGAATCTGCTACCCGTGTTAGCCCCAGTTTAATAAAGGAGGATGAAAATACTGGATATTTAATTTGGGATCCCTCAACAATTCAAACATTTAAAGCCGCGAAGGGAATTAAAAAATCTTTAAGTATTCCTGTTCAAAAAATAGCTGTTGAGAAATTTGGGAATATAGTTTTTGGAAATTCAATCCTTTTTGGGGTATTTACGGTCCTTTCGGGGATAATATCTGAAGAATCTGCAATTGAAACATTAAAAAAATTCGTCCCAAGTTCAACATTAGATAAAAATTTAGAAGCATTTGAACTTGGAAAAAAGGAAGCACAAGATTTCATGAAAAATTTAACGGAGGCTAATTAAAATTATGTATGTGGAAAAAATTGAGAAAGGGTGGCAAGAATTAGAATCCGAAATAATCAAAACAGGAAAGTGTGTCTATTGTGGAGCATGTGGAGCTTTTTGTGCAAATATTAAATTTGATATCTCTAAGGAAATACCTATTGAAGATGGTTCATGTAAAGACTCTAATACATGCAGAGATGGATTCGGATTATGTTATAATCTGTGTCCAAAAACTGGAAATGATCAAATGCCTCTAACTTTATTAGATAAATGGGTGTTTGGGAAGGAACAGGATAAAATATTGGGTCATTATATAGAAATAGTAACTGTAAAATTAACAAATATTGCAAAGGAAAAACTTCCTATTGAAGCGGGACCTATTACAGCATTATTATTTACAGCAATGGAAGCAGAATTAATCGATTGTGCAATAATTACAGATAAAGATGAGAATTTTGTACCCTTTCCTATAATAGCAAAAAATCACAAGGAGATATTCAACGGAGTAGGATATAAACCAAGCCAAAGTCCTACATTGTCGTTGGTAGGAGAGGCGATAAATAAAGAATATACCAATACTGCGGTTGTTGGCACCCCCTGCCAAATACAAGCATTAAGGAAATTACAAAATCATCCAATATTTGATTATGAAGCACATGATTTAATTACATTAGCAATAGGGACTTTTTGTTTTGGAACTTATTATAATCAACTTTTAACTCAATGTTTCCAGGAAAATGGCATTAATGTCAATGAAATAATAAAGATTGATTCAGATAAAAGTAAATTTAAATTGAAGATTCATACTAACTCCGGTAACAAGGAGATCCCATTAAATTATATCTATGATAAATCAGTTCGAAATGCCTGTTTTTCATGTTCTGATTATACTTCCGCTTTTGCAGATATTTCAGTGGGTAATATTGGAAGTGATAATGGCTGGAAAACTTTAATTGTTCGAACCGAAAGAGGAAAGGAAATCTTTGATTTATGCTGTGAGAAAGGATTTCTTGAAACAAAAAATCTTCAGAAGGATAATGAAGATTTGGTTTTAGATATCACAAGAAACAAAACAGATATCGTAAAAATTGAATCTATAATAGATCATTCCCCTGAAATTAAAAGTTTTAAAATTAGGAGTCAAAGAATAGCACAAGCGTATAGACCGGGGATGTTTGTGATATTATGGCTCCCAGATATAGATTTCTTACCAATGTCTATTTCAAATATAGAGGGGAATCTAATTGAAATTACTGTCCAAAAAATTGGTGAAGGTACTGCTAAATTGTTTGATTTTAACATAGGAGATCGTATTGGTATAAGAGGTCCTTTTGGGAACTCATGGAATTACGAAGATGCTTCTAATATTCTTATTGTTGGAGGAGGTATGGGGATTGCAGCAATAACATCACTAATAGAACCATTAAAAAATAATAGGAAAAATACATTTGTAACAATTGGAGCTCAAGATAAGGCATCTTTAATTTTCGCAGATAAATTGATAGAACTTATTCCAAATACGACTTGTAGTACTGATGATGGCTCTTTTGGCAGAAAATGTTATGTAACAGACACAATTGAAGATCTACTGACTATTAATGATATTGATTTAATTATTACATGCGGACCAGAAGTTATGATGAAAAAAGTACTAGATCTAGCTGAATCGAAAGACATTGAACTTCAGGCTTCTCTTGAGAGAAAAATGAAATGTGGAGTGGGATTATGTGGTTCATGCTGTATAGGAACAGATAATGATATTTCTGTTTGTAAAGATGGACCAGTATTTAATAGAGAGCAGTTAAAGAAGTTTCCACAGTTTGGCCAATATACTAAGTAAATTTTCTTTTAGTTTCAACCAAATATTTTTTATTCAATCCTGCTTATTTTGTTGATACCAAAGAGTAATATCGGTATGGCAATAGATGCCGATAATAGTAACATTGGACTTAAAAGGTAGATTTTCATAAGATCGGGAGATGAAGGTGGTGTAAAAACTACTAGGAGTGCCATAAAAATGAATTGAAATGGAACCATTTGTAGAACCATGAGCATTAAATTATTAGTCGTCATAGCTCGACCTTTTTCTTCAAATGAGGGGCTAAAACATTGAATCCCAATAGCTTGAAATAAGACTAATTGATTATAGATTAAATAAAAAGTAAAGAAAAATATTATAGAGAAGAAATTAAATTCAAAATAGATTGTAAAAAAAATTGTGAGTCCTAAAGTAATAATAACATTAAGTATTAGCATTGCTAATATATATGAATAAACTAATGATCTAACATTTCTGGGACTCTTTTTATAAACCCATATTAATTCTTTAGTCCCAACAAAAATATAACTACCAAAAAGTAGCCCATACATAATTCCTCCCATGATAATGATCATTACAATCATCAGTGATTGACTTATTAAATCCTCTGTACCCATAGTAAAGGAAAATATGACTCCTAAAACACTTATTATCCCACATACGTAAATAATTTTCATAATTGTTTCTCTTTTTCTTAAGAAATCTTTTAATTGAGTAATTATTAATCCTTCCCATTTATGACCTGTAAGTCTTCTAATCATCAAATAAAATACATTCTCTGTTTCAATTACAGAAGAAATTTTTTCGATACCACCCTCTACAGTAAAAAAACTCTTTGCTTTTTTATAAGCTATATACAAAATTAATGCGGGAATAGTTAAAACAAGTATAGTACTAAACCATATATTTAAAAAATAGCTATCTATCAAACTAGATTCTATAAAATATAAAATAATATTCGAAAACCATATCGAGGGATAGAAACTAACCCAATTCCTCAATTGAGGGTTATTTATAAGATAATTAAATAAAAATTGTAAAGTATATATTATTGCCACCATTGCAATTGAAAGAAGAAACATTAGAACCTTACCCAAATCTCGAGCACGTTCATTCCTCGCTATTTTATGCTCGAGCCAAGATGAAATAATTGAACCAAGTAAAGCAGCAAAGAATACCATCCCAAAAACGCATATATATATAATACTATATTGAATTGCATTAAGGTTAATAATTGGATTTAGCATTCCTATTATGATGGGAGTTACAGTTAAAATAATAGCTGTATAAATAGGAAATTTTCCTATGAATTCACCTAAAAAGATATCCCCAGAAGTAGCCGGGGATGCTAATAAAATTTCTTTAAAACCAATTTCAGTCTTTCTATATACAGTATTTAGCGGATAAATTAAAATAAAGAGAAAAAAAGTCATCATACCAAATTCTATTAAAAGAGAAACTGCCATTAAGATTTCTGAACCCACATTATCAATTAAGGTTGGCATAAAAAGATCAAAAATGGCGGGACACAGAAAAAATGCCCATATTAGTAGCAAACTATACAAAATGATTAAAATTAACACTCTCTTATTGCGAAAAAGACTTGTTCTTAACCGTATCTCATTTTTAGCTATTGATTTCCAGAGAGCCATTCTAATCCTTTCTGGTTTTTGGTTTTTTTTTTTTCTTGTTCTCTTTAAGGTTTTTTGGGAGTTCTTCCCTCCAAGCTAATAAATCTTCAATACGAGTAGCACCCATTATTTGGAGATATGCTTCCTCAAGATCTTTTTTTCCTGTTGATTCTATTATTTCTTTTGGACTCCCTTCTACTTTTATTGCTCCATTATCAATTATTCCTATCAAGTCACATAATTCTTCTGCCGCATCAAGAAGATGAGTACATATGAATATAGTTTTATCTGCTTTCTTAGCAAGATCAGATATTAGATCTTTAACCATTCTAGCAGCAGCAGGATCAAGATTAGAAGTAGGTTCATCTAAAAAAATGATTTTCGGATCTTGAATTAAGGCCGCGCACAAACATACTTTTTGTTTCATTCCTCTACTATATCCTTCAAGAAGATCATTTTCACGTCCTTCTAAATCAAATATATCAACTAATTCATCTATACGATTAGATATTATCTCTTTTGGCAGATAATATAGCTCCCCTACAAATTCTAAAAATTCTTTTGCTGTTAATTTTTGATATAATCCTGGTGTTTCAGGAAGGAAACCAGAATTTATTTTAACTTGTTGACTCTGAGATATGATATCATATCCAACAACTTTAGCAGTGCCTGATGTTGGTGAAATTATTGAATTTAGCATTCTTACAGTTGTGGTTTTTCCTGCTCCATTAGGTCCAAGTAATCCAAAAGTTAACCCATAAGGGATTTTTAAATTTAAATTATTAACAGCTACAATATTTCCAAAATTTTTAGTGAGGTTATTTGTAACTATTGCATAGTTTTTAGAAATTTTTATACACATCCAAAATTTGAACAATTTTTCTATTTACTTGATTAATTTTGTCTTAATTTTCCTAATAAAAAAAGTTTTATGAGAAAGGTAATAGTTAATTGGATATTTCATTTTATATTGATTAATATTAGATTTTATTCCTTGATTTTATAGTTCAAATCATTAAAGATGTGAAAATAACTTATTTTCTAAAATTTTATAATCCTTAACTTTCTTTTTATATTTAACTTGGATAATCTTACTAAGAAAGGACTTTTTTTTGGAAGTATTGGGATAATTTTTGTAGGTTTCCAGCCTATAGTAGCAATTTCAAAACCTTCTATGTTGGATGGATATAACAATATCATAGCTGCTGCTATGACTTGTCTTGTTGAAACGGCTCTGTTTTTTCCATTAATGCTTATTGAATTGAACAAGAATAAAAAAAGTATTCAAACAAATGAAATAAATACACAATCGATATTAAAAGGGTGGAAAAATAATTTCTGGCTATTAATCGTAATAGGATTTATTTTTGGGATTAACCAAATCTTTTTTTTCATAGGGTATTATATGGCTGGTGCTATCAATGGCTCTTTAACCCAAAAAACAACGGTTTTCTTTTCAATGCTTTTAGGATATCTGATTCTTAAAGAAAGAATAACTAAATTACAGATATTTTTTTCTTTTATATTATTTTTAGGCCTGACGATATCGATTACTCAATTTTTTTCACTGATTGAATTTAATAGTACGATTTTAATCGGTGTTCTAATATTGTTAGCGATATCCTTTTTATGGATGATTGGGCACTCCTTAACAAAACCAATTTTTAACCGAAAAGAAGCCACTCCTATACAAATGGTATTCATTAGGAACTTTCTTTCAGGTTTTATTCTATTGTTTACTTATGTTCTTATTTTCCCATTAGATTATAGAATATGGCTTGATCCTGATAATATTTTCTTTTACCTAATAATGGGCACAGTTTATGGTTCTGGATTAGTATGTTGGTATAAGGCACTCTCATATTTGGACATTTCCAAAGCAAGTACAATATTTGCTCCAACACCGATATGTACAGCTATATTTGCTAGTCTTATTTTAGGCGCAAATTTCACATTTTTCCATTTAATTGGAATTTTACTAGTAATTATTTCAATAATTTTTATTGTAAATCAGAAGAGAGAATAAATAATAGAAATAAGAGAATACCTTTTAATTATATATATTTATATATATTGACGAAGTATTGTTAATATGTGGATAAAGATATTATTCTCTTAATTTTATTGATTTTCCTAATATTTAAATATAGTAATATATGTGAATATATAACGAAATATATTGAATAATAATTTTCAATTAAAAAAAGTTTATGAGAAAATAAACAATTCTACTGATTAATTATGTCTAATAATGAAATAATTAATGTTAAAGGTTTGAAGAAATTTTTTGGGGATGTCAAAGCAGTAAATGGTATCTCATTTAAAGTTAATCAAGGTGAGGTATTTGGATTATTAGGCCCTAATGGTGCTGGTAAAACTACCACAATCAAACTCCTTTTAGGATTACTAGAACCAAATGAAGGTGAAATGAGTGTATTCGGGTTAAATCCTGAACGAAATGAAGTTGAAATTAAACGTCGTATCGGATATGTGAGTGAGGAGCCGTTAATTTTCAAATCTTTAACACCCAAAGACCTCTTTAATTTTGTAGCATCGATAAGAGGTTTAGATGAAATTAAAACTACAAATCTTGCAAAGGAATATCTAGAAAATCTAGATGCAATTGAATATTATGATCAATTGATTGCTACGTTATCTCATGGAAATAAACAAAAATTACAAATTATTGCTGCTATCCTTCATGAACCAGATTTACTTATTTTAGATGAACCTATTGCTGGTCTTGATGCAAAATCTGTAAGAGTTGTTAAATCCCTTTTAGAACTTCACACTCAAAGGGGGGGAACGGTTCTTTTTTCTACACATATTATGGAAATTGCACAGGATTTATGTGACCGTATAGGGATTATTAATAGAGGACAAATGGTAGGGATTGGTACGATTGAAGAGCTTCGACGACAAGCTAACAAAATAGGAGCAAGCTTAGAAGATGTATTTTTACGATTAACTGAGCAAGATACTTCGGTTAATGAAATAGTACAGAAGCTTAGAGCTTCCTTTAAAGTAAAAAACAAATGAGGTAATTATTGTTGCGTCAAGATAAGAAAAAATCTTTCTATTCTTTAGCTAAATTTACAACACACGAAATCTTAATGGAAGGGCAGATGGCGAGTGCGGGAGCTCATCAAGCAAGACTTATAGAAAAATTCAAGAGAAATAAGAATTATGTTAAAATTCAATTTTTGGCTCTAAAATTAGTTTTTTCGCTTATGTTTGTATTTTTTCCTATTTTACCACTAACAACCTACCTACAAATCGATAACTCTCTTACTCATTATACCCCAAATTCAATCGCGTTTATCACCAGTTATATGTTAGGTATTTACTTTGGTATAACTTTCTTATATATGCTAATGTTTGGGATGGTTTCAACCAGCTCTTTCATGTCTGGTAACTCATTCAAATGGCTGCAAACACTTCCATTCTCTAAGAAAGAAATGAGAAAAATTGGATTTATGACCTTATTTCGAAATCTTGATTACCCCTTAATTATATTAATCTTTGCATTCCCAATTATAATGTTAATAGGTACTCAGAATTTCTTAATTTTCATAACATCATTCTTAGTATCCATTCTTAATGTTCTTTTCAATTTCTCTCTACTAGTAATTATAGGAGAGAAACTAAGTTTCCTATTCTCAGAATCAAAAGGTCAATCGAAACGAGTAAATACGATTAGATTGGTTACCCTTTTTGGTTATTTCTCAATCGCTTTTGGATCTGGAATGGTATTCAGTCTGGGATTTAGTTCGGTTGATAAATTTCTTATAAAATTTTCAATGAGCGAACCTCCTGCTGCCTTAAATATGACTCTAAGTTTAATTCCATTTGCACTTGCTCCTGCGTATTTAATCGCACTAAGTTCTATACCAATGGAACAAGTTCCATTACCTTTATTATATAGTACTCTAATAGGTTTTGCTTTATTCATATTAGTAATATGGGGACTATTAAGACTTGCTCAACGAGCTCTGCGCACCACGATTTCTACAGAGATCATAGTTGATAAAGTAAAGAAAAAAGATCTATTATTTGAAATAAAACCAACTTCTACAATAAGAGCATATATCCGAAAAGATTTAATCTCGTCAACCCGTGATATGCAATCCTTTATGTTCATCTTTTTCCCAATATTCTATCCTCTTATATTAGTTTTTTCTATGCAAGGTCCAATTATTAATGAAGTTTCTACAATAGAGGGAATATTGATCTTATGGTCTGCAGTTGTGGGTATATATCTGTTTATTCCACCGATGTTAATTGCAGGATTCTTAAATCTTGAAGAGTCAGGGGCTTCAATTAAGGCATCATTACCTTTAATCCCTCGAGATCAGGCAAAAGCAAAGATCATTTTGATGCTTTCAATCCAGGGAATTTCACTTACGTTTATAACTCTTGTTCTGACACTGTTAACTAATTCAATTTTAGTGTTAGTCCTTTTTGTGGTTACTTTACCGATCGCTTGGAGTATGATGTTAGTCATGTTTGAGTTGAAAATTCACTTCTTTGGAAAAATGAAGTACAAATATATCCTTGAGGAGTTAGATAAAGAACACAAAGTTAGCAAATGGGTACTCATGATCTTGATTGAGGTTGGAATATATTTTGCGATTCTAATAGGGGGCATTTTATTAATTTTAGCTTTTGATATTTACGTCACAATGTTAATTTTCATGATAGTAGGATTAACAGGGTTATCAATTTTGATATTTGCACTTACTCGAATGTTTCCAAAAGTTGAAAAAATAGCAGAATTCGAGACAGGAGGATTTTTAAGAGAGCATGTAAATGTGGGCACTATTGTTTTGTTGTTTTTATACTTTATTTGGTTCTTTTTGCCAATTCCCTTTATATTACTTACATTCCTACTTATTTCCAATCTTTCATTTACTATGGCAATCTTCATTGAATTCATTTTAAAATTTGGATTTTTTGCATTATTATGGCTAGTAGTAGTTCCACTAGGATTAAAACTCCCCAAAAAAGAAGCATTTCAAAATTTTTCTCGGACGATAGGTTTAAGCAGATTTAAACCTCTTACGCGTAATCTTTTACTTGCAGTAGGGAATTTAGTGATACTTGGTTTTTCTACTGTTGTATTTGCGAGTCTTCTTGGTACTTGGATATACGATCCTGAACCTGTATTTAACAATCCTAGCATTTATTCAGGTTTGGGATGGTTTGTTTTTATTTATATGCTAATCCCAGGAATCTGGGAAGAAATTTCATTCAGAGGAGTTATTCTAAATCTACAATTAAAGAAATATTCCCAAACTAATTCAGTTATACTTAATGGTATACTTTTTGGTCTATTTCACTACATCAACCTTCTAACCTTTCAAGATTTATATCTTGTATCTATGCAAGTTATATATGCTAGCTGTTTAGGCATTGCTTTTGCATACATGTATACGAAGACTAAGAGTTTATTACCATGCATTGTTGCTCACTATTTAATCGATTCATTAGGACAGCTTTTCTTAAGAGGTTTATTTTCAAATATTGGCAGTTTAACAATTTATCTTATTTTTGGGATTGGAATCATACCTATGATACTTATTATAACCCTAACGAAGTTATTATATCCTAATAGGCTTCAAGAATTACCAGATATAGTATAATTATCCCTAATCATTTCCTTTTTTTTTCCATTATATTTCTATTTCTCTTGCGCACAATAAACTGGTCCGGTCAGTGCAGTACCAATGCATTCATTACATGAGATACATTTGCATGTGTTTTTGCCAGTTCCTTTTAACCATTTATTCGGAAGATCTGGCTCACGAATTAAAGGTCTACTAAATGAAACAAAATCAGTACATCCTTGAGATAATAGTTCTTCGACAACATTTAAAGATTTTATACCACCTACTAAAATTATTGGTTTATCAACTAACTTTTTAAATATCTTGGCATATGTCTTATGATAGGCTTCCATATCTTCAGAGTTAATATTAATACGGCTTTCTGGTGTCATAGCTGGTTGCCACCCAAGCTCTTGTTTAGTACGCATAAGTACTTCCCACATACATCCACTAACCTCTATCGATGCATAGCCGATCTTTGAAAGAGCTTCGGCAATTTTTTTAGATTCATCTATCTTTAATCCTTTTTCTAGAAAATCGTCAGCATTCATTTTTATTGAAATTGGGAAATTGTTTCCAACTAATTTTGTAGTTTTTTCATATAATTCTACAAAAATTCTAATCCTATTGTTTATACTTCCACCATATTTATCCGTTCTTCTGTTAGTATGGGGAGATAAAAATTCACTTAAGAGATATCCATGAGCAGAATGTAATTGGACGCCATCAAAACCTGCTTCCATTGCTCTCCTTGAACCTTGAGCAAACGCATCTACTGTTTCCTCTATTTCCTCAATTGACATTTCCCTAGGTATCCTATTTGTAATTGGTTCAAGGACAGCAGAAGGAGCTAGAATTTCGTCAACAAAAAATGATTGACGACCACAATGAGCCAATTGGAGAAATACTTTGCAACCATCACCGTTATCATGTATAGTTTTCGATATCTTTTTTAAACTAGGTATTAAACTATCTCTATCTACTCCTATTTGATCAGGAAAGGAAATACCACTTTTTTGCACATAAGTATACCCAGTTATTATTAAACCGACACCTCCTTTAGCTAATTTTTTATACATCTCCAGCAGCTCATTTGAAATATCTCCATTTTGTTTGGCCATCCTTCTATAAGTAGCAGAACGCACAAATCTATTTTTTATTATAACATTCCCTATTTCTTTAGGTTCAGAAGATATCATTTTTTTCTCTAATTGGGTTAATTTAGTTATTATTCAACATCAACATATATAAAACTTGAGAAAAGTATAGAAGAATAGAAAATACAAGATTTATATACTTCATAAAAGAATCTTATAAATATCAAAAATAGAAATAGTGATATTATGAAGGAAAATGCATCAACTAATAAATCATTTTTAATCAAAAATGGAAAAATTATTGATGGGGCTGGGAATCCTTGGTTTAGAGGGGATATCTTAATTGCTAAGGGAAAAATTAAGGAAATTTCTCAAAATATAATCTATAAAGATGTTGATGATGTTATTGATGCCTCAGGTTTAGTAGTAACACCAGGTTTTATTGATATTCACACACATTCAGATTTTACTGTCTTACTAAGTCGTGGTGAAAACGTATTGTCACAAGGGGTTACTACTCATGTTATAGGTAATTGTGGATTTTCAATAACCCCAATGAACCCAGATAGAATAAAAGATGATATAGAATTCGAACAACTCAAATCTATGCTTTATATGAGGGAAACTGAGTTCAATTTTTATAGATTAAGTGATTATTTGGAGGGTTTAAAAACTAAAGGAATCCCGATAAATATAATCCCATTGATAGGTCATTCGATGCTAAGAATATATTCGATAGGATTAGAAAACAGAGCCCCAACTGAAAATGAATTGAAGAAAATGAAAGAATTACTTGAAGAAGAAATGAAAGCTGGTGCTTTTGGTATGTCTACTGGGTTGGATTACCCCCCAGGATCCTTCGCCAAAACAGAAGAGATTATTGAGCTGTGTAAAGTTGTTAAAAGATATAATGGGATTTATACTACTCATATTAGAGGTGCTAGCGGACTCGTGAGAGCTACAAAAGAAGCAATTGAAATCGCTAGAGCTGGTATACCCGTCGAGATTAATCACTTTAAACCATTCGGGTTTTGGCCGGGAGATATAAGAAAGGCACATAAACACGTGGAAAATGCTCGCGCGAATGATTTGGACGTTAGCTTTGATGTTTTTCCTCATGCTTCAAACGCTACATTTTTATTCGTTTTAATCCCTCCATATGTCTATTTATCAAATAACAAAATAGATATTCCTAGTGCTATTGAAACATTGGAAAAAACTAGAAATGATGATGAATTGAGAGACAAAATCTTTAAAGAGATGGAACTTCTTGGTAAAAGTTTTCTAAAAATCAATACCCAAGAAGATTGGAAAAAGGTTTATATAAACGCACCCGGAAGTATAGAATACAATGGTAAAACTGTATATCAGAATGCAATTGAAAAAGATTGTGATCCAAGACAAGTGATTATTGATGTCTTAATTGAGCAAGAAGGTTCTGTTAATGGAACTTATCTCTCCATGACAGAAGAAGAGAATATAATAACAATTACTCATCCACTTACAATGTTTGCTTCGGATGGGAGAATTATTCCGGAAGATGATCCAAATTATTTTCCCAACCCTTATGCAAATGGCTGTTTCACACAAGTTTTAGGTAAATATGTTCGTGAAAAGAAATTACTTACTTTAGAAGACGCAATTAGAAGAATGACATCTTATCCCGCTCAAAAGCTAGGATTAAAGGATCGTGGATTATTAAGAAAAGGATTTTATGCAGATATTACAATTTTTGATTCTGATAGAATAATAGATAAAGCTACTTACGAGAATCCAAGGTTATATTCTGAAGGTGTTGAGTACGTTTTTGTAAATGGAAAGCCAGCTGTATATAAGGGGAACTTTACAGGTTATTTATCGGGGGTACCTATAATAAGGTCATAAATTTATTTTATAAATTTTAAAGTAGATAACTTTTTGTATTAAAATTTTTATTTAGTTTTAGTGTATTATTATTAGTAGTAGTGAATAATAAACAAATACTATTATGAGTGAAACGTTTAAGGTACTGGAAGTATCTTGTCCAATTTGTGGAGAAACTAAGAATATCAATATCCCAGCAACCATCTTTTCACAAAAAAAGTTTGGCACAGTGAAAATTCAAGTACCCGTAAATGCTGTATGTTCAAAGCACCAATTTATTGTATTTGTTGACACAAAAGGAGTTGTGAGAGGTTATGAAAAAATAGATCTCCAGATGGCAATAACTACTCCTGAACCCGATAAAGAAGTTCAAAGAAGGATCAATCTCCGAAATTTAATTCAAATATTTGGAATCTATGGCATTTTTAGTCTGATTCATGCCAAAGTATTTAATTATACTTCCTATATCATAAAAAATAGGAATTTCGAATATGATGAAGAAATACTTAACACAGTTGGTGATATGATCTTACCAGAGAATCTTCGTGGGAATCAAACAATTTATTTACTTGACGGACCTTCTTTAAATAAATTGAATGTTAAGGATAAAGAAGCCTTAATAATGGACACAGAACAACATATTTTTCAAACTCCGTGGCATGTAAAAATGAAGTTTGAAGAGGGAATTCTAAAACGAGCTTTAGAAATTATTGATGAGCAAGAACAGCTAAATCTTCTCCAACAAGATATAGGGAGACTAATAAATGAAGCTAATCATGCGACATACATCCTCCAAGATAGAAAAAATATGTACGAGGATGAATTAATAGAACAACTATCTAAAGATTTGAAAATTAAAACAATTAGTAATTACCGTTTGAATTTAATTAAAGAGTATATTCGAAGAAATATCTCAAAAGAAATCGCTTCTAAGATTAAAAGTAGAGTAGGAGAATTTTTAAGTATCATTTAAATCTCTCATTTTTTAATTGCTAAATTTTAGTAAAAGTAAAATAAAGATCCTAAATTATTTTACAATGTTAAATTAAATCAAAAATAAACATAAAAAGTGAATTAAGTTGGATTATGGAATGCGAAATAGATTATCACGCATTATAAAGCCAAAATCTGGACACTGCGTAATGTTGGCTGTGGATCATGGCTATTTTGGGAATATCCCGGGAAGTTTAAAGTGTTTTGGAGATCTAAACCCATTATTTGAACATGCTGATGCATTAATGTTAACGCGTGGGATGCTAAGAAGTTGTGTTGATCCGAATATTGATATCCCTATTGTATTAAGAGTATCGGCTGGAGCTAGCATGCTTAAGGAACTATCAAATGAAGAAATAAATGTAACAATTGAAGATGCTATAAGATTAAATGTTTCAGCTATAACTTGCTCAATTTTTGTTGGAGGTGAATATGAGAAACAAAGTTTGATGAATTTATCAAAACTTGTAAATTGGGGGCAAGAATATGGTATTCCAACACTAGCAGTTACCGCAGTCGGGAGAGAAATGGTTAGAGATGATAGATATTTAGGTATGGCTAGTAGAATGGCCGCAGAAATGGGTGCTACATTTGTAAAGACTTATTTTTGCGAAAATTTTGAAAATGTAACAAGTATTTGTCCTGTACCTATAGTGATCGCAGGTGGAAAGAAAATCCCAGAAAGAGAGGCTCTACAAATGGCAAAAAATGCGATTGATAAAGGAGCTGTTGGAGTAGATATGGGAAGAAATATTTTCCAATCAGATAAGCCTATAGGGATGATAAAAGCGGTTAGGGAAATAGTACATGAAGGTGCTTCGGTCGATGGTGCATTTGAAATTTATCAAAGTGGTCCGGTAGGGCTCTAATTTACTATAATTATTTTTATTTAAGATCATTTATGCTATTACCAGAAATAAATAATCTTGAAATTAAGGAAGTATCGGCAGATATTCTTCTTATACATCAAAAAAAGCAACCTTTCTTTTTCTCTTGTTGTGATGGGCTACTTATTTTACCGAAAAAAGGGATTAATAATAATACTATCTCGCTTGATTTGAATATTGAACAAATTTATGTTAATAAATTAAATGATATTTATGGTCCTATATCAGATTATGTTTGTTCGCATGCACATTTAGATCATACATGTCATGTTCATGCGTGGGAAGAGATTGGAGCAGTTATACATGCTCCTCATCCAGAAGCTAAATATTTGTTGGACCTAAATAATTTTTACAAGGGATTCGGTTTTGATGAAGCATTGGATTATAAAACCGTTGAAAAGTTTGCATATTTAAATGGATATCAACCATGTGACCAAGTCAATAACTTTAGCCCGGGAGATATATTGCGATTTGATAATTATAAGATTGATACTATTTCCTTTTCCGGGCACTCTAAAGCTCATGTTGGTTTCTTTTTACCTGATGAAAGATTAATTCATATTAGTTGTTTAGGTTTTGACAAACCTAATCCAGAAATCGAAGGCTTTGGTCCTTGGTATGGTTTTAGGGATGCCTCAATTTCACAATATGAGGAAGATATCACAAAAGCGGAGAAAATTTTCATCGAAAAAGCGAAATTTTTAACCTCAAGTCATTCTTATATCGTTAAGAATCCAGATATGCACCCATTTGAGTATATGAATGGAAAGATAAAAACTAATCAAGACAAAGTGGACAATGCTCTAACCTTACTTCATCTAAAAGAGAAATCTGAAAATGAAATTGTTGAAGAATTACTTACAATGGACTTGTTTTTTCCCAAAAAGAAATTAAAAGGAGTGGTGTTTGAAATTTATAGATTTTGGGAATCTTGGATAATCCGGAAACATCTCAAGAGAAATAAAAATTTTAAAAGAAAACAATTTTGAATTCCAGAATTTATAAATTTATTTTTAAAGTTTTGCTAAAATGAATCCTTTTTTATTTTGATTTAAATAATAAGTTAAACTTAATCTATCTATTGGGTTCGAGAATGACTTTAAGCGAATTACTTGCTTCACATACTATTTTAAAGGCTTCCTTAGCTTTGTTAAGAGGGAAACGGTGTGTTATTAATCCATATACATGGATCTTTTTTGAAAGGATCCAGTTATAGGCTTCATCAAGATCTTGTGGGGCTGCTCCATATGATGTCATAATTGTTATTTCATTTCTCCAATAGTTATTAATAGGTACTTCAAGATTAACTCCCGGTTCTGGAACTGCAAAAAATATAATTTTACTACCTGGAGCAGCGCATTCTAATGCTTGGTTTGCTGCTGAGGTAGCGCCAGTGCAAACAATTACAATATCTGCCAATCTATTTTTATTAATTTGTTTAATTTTCGTTGGGAGATCTATATTTGCATTAAAAACAGCATCAGCTCCATTCTCCTTTGCTTTCTGTAATCGATACTCATTAATATCAGTAGCAATCACTTTTTTTGCCCCTCTAAGTCTTACTAGTTGGATATGCAAGATTCCTGAAGTACCACATCCCAAAATTAAGACTGTATGCCCTTTTTTTATATTTGCTAATCGTTGTGCTCGACAAACACAGCCTAAAGGCTCGATAAATACAGCTTCATCATATGATACACTCTCATCTAGAACATATACACCTTTTTTTTCAATATTGATCTTAGGTATCCTTACAAATTCAGCAAAACCACCAGGATCATAATTAGTATTATGGAGTAAATTACAAGCAGTATGATGTCCTTCCTTACAATAATGACAATCAAAACAAGGTACATGATGAGAAACAAATACTCGATCCCCAATTTTCAAATATTTGACTGTTTCACCCTTCTCTACAATATCACCTGCAATTTCATGACCTAAGATTAAAGAATCAACACCTAATTTCTTCATTTTAGCAAGTCGATAATATTCCAATATATCTGAACCACAAATCCCGGACTTTTTAACTTTTACTAATATTTCTCCTGGACCAATTACGGGTTTAGGGATTTCGTCCTCTCTTACATCATTATTATTATAATAACGGGCAACCTTCATATTTATCACTTCAATGCTAATACTTTTTTTAAATCTTCCTCTGATATGTTTAATACTTCTGAATCAGGGAGTCTCTCCGTAAGTAAGCGCCAGTTGTTATCCTTTTTAAAAATTTCTTTAAATAATGGTATTGCCACATCAATTTTGTTATTGTTGGCTAAAGAAATAGCTGTCCAATATTTCATCTCAAGATTATCAGGAACCATTTCTCTTGCGGCATTGTACACCTCTAGAGCTTTAGTCATATCACCCTTTTCCATTGCAATATCTCCTTTATCCATATTTTCATAAGCCCTCCAGAGTATTAATAACCTATTAAGTTCTTTTAAGGGTTCAGAATGATCCTCAACTCTAATATCAATAAGAGGATCATCCCATTTGTTTTCAACTTCTTTGCCTTTTACAATTAATAGAGCTGCTGATTGTTTTCCTCTAATATCTCCTCCTTCTGATTCTGCAGCCTCCAATGTTTTTACAATTCTCTCTGGCAAAGGTAAGTTCTTATTATTTTCAAAAGCCTGAGCCATAGCCGGCCAAACTCTATCTGTTAACATCATATTCGCTTGAACTGAAAAATTATCCCCTTTCACGTGTCCTGCATATTTTATACAATTTGATCCTGTATGAACTGCAACCCTCCCCTTAACATCTAGTAAAGCAACCTGTCTTACTTCTTTTCCCTCGTCGTCTGAAAGTAATATCTTTAAAGCTTCTTCAGGAGATTTTCCTTGTTCCATTAGTTCGAGACCTCGTAATCCAAAAGATTTATTTACAAATGATTGTGTGGCTACTACACCAATTCCAGAACGCCCCCAATCAACAACGGATCCCACTGAGAAATAATGACTTTGCACTCCTACACCCATCTCTCCCGTATTTGAATCTCTTGCTACAATAGAATAGGTATGTGCAAGAGAGGAATCTTTATATCTTTTCATATTAATTATCTTCACTCTTTAAAGAATTATTTATTAAAATATGTTTTATTTATGATAAATTTCTCGTAATTTAATAAATAGAACAAAAAATAAAGAATAGAATAAATTGATTATTTATCAAATTTCGTTTATGTTGCTTTTCTACGTCGTAGTAACTTGAAAGCAATATCTGTTCCCATACCTTGGTTATAGGCTAACTCGATCCAAAGCATTGCAAGGGGCTCTATAAGTCTAGCATTTCTAAGTGAACCAGCATCAATAACATCAAAACCGAGATCACCTCCTAATTTTTTTACTTTTGATTTTGCTTCTAAATTATCTGCACAAATAAATAAACTTGCTTGTTGGGAACCAAATTGCAGCTTATTTAGACTATCCACTCCAATAGTATGGACTACTTTTACTACATCCGCTCCTTCAGCCCATTTTGCGACTTTTTCTGCTGCAGATGGTGTTACACTTATTAAAGCACCTCCTAAATGAGGTGCAGCTGTAGTTGTAGAATCTACAATAATCTTACCACTAAAATCTCCTGCTATCTTGATTGATTCTTTTGCTCCTGACCAAGGAACTGCAAGTATGATAAGATCCCCAAATTTTACTGTCTCTTCATATGTTCCACCACTTGCATTAGAACCAATTGATGTAGCTAACTTATTTGCTTTCTCAGGATCACGAGACCCAAACATAATCATATGCCCTTTTTCTGCCCATATTTTCCCTAGAGTACTCCCTAATCTTCCTGTGCCAATAATTCCTATTTTCATTAATCTTTTCCCCTAATATTATATAATTTTTTAATTCTGGATCGCACGGGTTTAATTGAAAATAAATCAGTTTGGTATTTATATCTTAAGTTATAATATAAGAACCACAACTTTTTTATTCTTTAACTAAAGAATTAAGAATCTTAAGTACCCTAGAAGTATTAACAATACCACATACACAAGGTCTTGTCAACTTTTCTGCAGCTTTTTCAAGAGTAATTTTTCCACGGTTTATTAATTCTACATAACTAGAAATTGATTGGGGGGAGACTGTATGATGACCACACATCGTAGTTATTTCAAGTATTTTTTCATTTGGTAATAACTCTTTTTTGCCAAAATTTCCACCTAAAGAAAAATGAACTGTATGAATGTCTA
Source organism: Promethearchaeota archaeon (assembly GCA_048940605.1). GTDB lineage: Archaea > Asgardarchaeota > Lokiarchaeia > Sigyniarchaeales > SOKP01 > Loki-b32. The sequence goes on along the minus strand of JBHLOJ010000034.1, from coordinate 5,779 downwards.
AATTGAGATCTTTAAGAACATTTTTGATCTCAGAAATAAGACCACTAATTACAATTGAAATTCCAAAATCTTCTTTTTTAAGCTCTCGAATTACCTCTTTAACCGTTATAATATTGTCAAAAGTAGCTGTAATAGTAGAAGATATTCTCCACCCAAATTCAGGCATAATATTTACTGGGTTGTGATTATTCATAATTTCTGCTATTTTTATTAATTTTTGGCGTGAGTCATCATAATTGTCATTGATCCCTGACGCAAACATAGCTAATAAAACATAGTCTTCTTTCAAATCGTTTTCTGTTCCTTTTCTGTGTAAAGTATGAGTAATATTTTTTTACACCTCCCAAATTTATGGTCTACCTAGACCAATATTTATTTTAGCATTAGGTCTAACTTCGAACCCTAATTGAGAGAGCTGATTGATAACCTCATCTGTATTATTCTCTTCTATTCTTGAAACGATCCCAACAGAAAAAACAGTATCAATTTCACTCTCTACCTCCCTTATTACTTTTAAAATATGAGGTAATTTCTCAGTAGGAATTTTAAATTCTATTATGGCTGACAATACTCTCTCATTTTTTATTTCTTCATTTAGATGCCCTTTATCATCAATAATTAATGCTGTAACTGGACTTTTCTCTTCATATGTTACATTAATTTCAGCAAATTTGGTTGTGAATAATTCTATATTCCCAAGTCTGGTTCCTAAGCCTGGACGTCCTAGTTCAATTGAGACACCAAATTCACCAAAATGATAGCGATTAGTCACATCATTGGTTTTCATCTCTTCAGTTCCTCTACCTGCAATACCAGTTATTTTGTGAGTAGTAATAACGTTACTGAAAGGAATTCGAATTTCTCTGGGCCATTTTAACTTTTTCATTCTAATTGCATTGACAGGGCAATTAGCGCTCCTATAACAAACTGAACATTCGACACATAATTCCTCATCTATGAATGCTTTCTTATCAACCATTTTTATCGCTTGAACAGGACAAACAATTACACATTGTCCGCATCCATTACAAACATCAGCCTTAATTTCCATATTGTTTCTCCCCGTATAGATTTAAATATTTTTGGCTACCACTTGTCCATTTTTAATGCTATCAATATCATGAGGTAAATATCTCAGGATTGGTATTAATGTTAAAGTACTAGTAAGTGCCATTATTGCTAAAATAAAGTATCCGGGACTATAAAAATTATTGAATAATAAAAAGAATTGGCTTAAGATCAACAAACTTAAGCTTCTACCGAGAGTAAATGCTAAAAAATTTATACTATATATTGTTGATTTGATTTGGGGAGGAGTAATTTCTCCTAATGTTGCCTGGATTAAAGGATCAATACCACCAAATAGAAAAGCACCCATTATAGAGATTAAAAGGAAGATGATTACTAAAATAAATGTACTTGAGAGGAAAAAGAGTGAAAAAGCGATGATGTAACAGATGGATCCTATCAAAAGGCAGAAAAAAACAACCTTCATTCTTCCATTCTTATCTTTTTCATATTTTGTGTCTCCTATTCCTCCTATTATGGGTCCAGATGGTACCTGACTGCCAAAGACCAAAATAAGAAAGCTGGTTGCTAAAGTGGAACTGACATCATAATCATTTTTTAACATTGATATAAAAAATGATGATATCGCACCAATTGATATAAACATAAAGAAATTCAATAACAATATCCATAATGTAGATTTTATTTTCCATATCTGTTTCAAATCACTTAATTTAATTTTATAACATAATCCAAGAGCACTATCATCAATATCTCTATACAAATCATCTTTATGACCTCTTGAGGGCTCAACGATCATGAACAATAATCCGGTACAAACAAATCCGGTTATGGAAATGATAAGAATTGGAATTTGCCAAGTATAATAATCGATTAAGAAACCTGAAAGAATTTGTCCTAATCCATTGCCCAAAACATAGACAGCGCTTAATACACCAAACCTTTTGCCTCGATCATGAGGATCTGCCAAATCAATGGTCAAAGAGAATATTAAAGGTAATGCTGCTCCAAATCCAATAGCCGTAATCAATTGAAATATTAGTAAAGAAAGAAAATTAATAGAAAAGATCGTAAAAAAGGTAAATATAGCCCATTCGATTGTTGAAATAATTAATAGATTCTTTCTAGGAAATTTATCTCCTAATAATGCCCATATAAAAGAACTTATGGCACCAACTATCAAAAACATTGAATTAATAAAAGCAACCTGATGTTCACTAAAACTCAAAGCTGAAGATATCTCTTCAGACATTGGAGTAATTATGCTGAATAAAGCACTACTAAAAAGTGTAAGAATTGTTAATATCTGTGTAGATTTTAATTTCCTCAAATTCTTTTTAGTCCTTTAAACAAATTTCCTTACTTAAATTGTGATGTTTTTCTATTTAATACTACTATTTATGGAAAAATGATGCTATATGATTTAAATTTCTAATTTCAAAAATCCTAAAAATATATAAAAAAAAGTTTATTGATTTACTTTATTCATTTTACTTCGAATAAGTATTTTAAAGCTTTCATCTTCAAGATCACGATACATCTTAAGTTCCTTAGCTAAAAAATCACCTAAAGCGATTCTAATAGCTTCACTTCGGGAGGGATAAATATTCATATCATTAAGTATCTGAATTGCTTGCAAGTATTTTTCTGGTAAATTAATTGTTATAATCTTCAAAATTATCAACCCTTTTGACTGGAAATGATAAAAATTTATTTTGAATGAATTTTATATTTTATATATTTTGTCGGATGGTTTATAAATTCACTATATTAATCCTTTAATGGTATTAACCGTTTAAGTTCTAACGAATATAAAAATATCAATTTTCTCATAAATGTAAGTAAATGTTAATGCATTAATAAAGATTTAATCTCATATGGCTTTCCAAAGAATAAATAGTCCAGGATAAAAGTAAAAAAAAAAATAAATTATGGCTTATTAAAAGATTTAACATGCAATAATAAAGAATACGCTGATTTATATATATCAGCATGACTAACATCTTTAATATCCTTAAGATATTTAATATTATAATTTTCTTCTCGCTTAATATAAGTAATATCTTTTGATTTATGTTCATTATCTACGAAGATGTCAATCTTTAGAACTTTTTGATCTATTCTAATTGGCATCTCTGGCATCATATTAAAGGTAAACAAGACGTCTGGTTCTCCATCATTTTTAGATCCTATTACAAAAAGTAAATTAGGTTCAGCCACAGCAAGAAAGCTTTCTAAGGAATGAAATAAGTCATCAATCTTTAATGTTAATTTTGAATTATTATCTTCGTTATAGGTACTACAATCACTAATCTTAGGTAATAGAAATTTTTCTTTTCCTCGAAAAGCAAGGCTCATTTCGTTAGGATTTAAATATTGTTTAATAATTGGATCATCTTTTTCGAGTATAAACTCTTTAGAAATCGGTTCACTTTTAACGTAGATTATTAATGATCCAACAGATATTAAATTTATTTTCTGGTAATATATTTTAAAAATTGGATTATATGGTATATTAATTACCTCTTTACTCCCACCTAATCCCATTTGCGCTAAAATATTTGTCGGTACTTGACTAGTTAGGGTAAATAGAAGAAAAGATCTAAAATCGGGCAATTCTATATAATTAGAAAAACCTTCAAAAAGCTTTTGTACTAATGCAACCTTTTGTTTTAATTCTTCTGACATCTTAATTCATAATGAAAGAATTTATTAAGTTAATTGTTTCAATGAATTATAGATACTAATTAAACTTAACCATCTAAGTATTTTGAAAGGAATTTTTCTAATGAATTCTTAACATCGTGTGTAATATGATGCTCTATCTCGCAAGATAAATTATCTATAACATCTTTATCTTCAATCTTCAATACTTTTGCGAAAAATTGGTAAAGTAAACTATGGGTTTCATCTAACTGCTTTGCAATCTTTTTCCCTTTTTCTGTCAATCTTATGGATTTTCTTGGTTCCCATTTAATTAATCCTTTTTTTTTCAATTTTTCGAGCATTCCGCTTACAGAAGGAGGTTCTATTTTTAGGTTTTCTGCAATTTCCTTGTTAGTTACCCATCCACCTTTCTTTTTCCTCGAGATATTGTAAATTTCATCTATATATCTCTGATAACTCTCAGGTATTTCTGATATTTCGGATTTTTCTTGACTACTTTTCTTCGCCATTTTTCAATTGTATTAAATTTCTATAAAAATATAATTTTCTAGTAAGATTGATATCATCAATTATACTTTAATTTTTTTTGTTTATGAATGAAAAGTTATTATTAGAATCTATATATACAATCCTATCTTACAAGTTATTTTTCAATCTTAAGTATTGGGGGATGATTAGTGAAAGACTTCCACGGTGTATTATTCCTAGTTGTAGGTAACTCTGGTTCTGGCAAAGATTCAATAATCTCTGGGGTAACCGAAAAATATCCCTCAAGTCAAAAGCAAATTTACGCACCTAAAAGATATATTACTAGAGAACCATCAAAATTTGAAGATAATTTTGCTATAACCCAAGAAGAATTTAGAGAAATGGAACAGCACGGATTATTTGCATTGAAATGGCAAATATATGGTTTAAACTACGGAATAACTATAGAAATAGAAAAATTCCTTGAAAAAGGGCATCCTGTAATCATAAACGTTAGTCGTACTATTGTAAAAGAAGCTAGAGAGAAATATAAAAATATTAAGGTGATATTCATTGAAGTACCTTTTGAGATCACTTATCAACGGATGAAAGATAGAAAAAGAGATGGTGTTGATTTACTTAGGCAAAGAATTGAACGAGCTCGGAACAATCAAAAATTTCCAGACGCAGATTGTGTAGTTGATAACTCTGGGGATCTAAATGATGCAATTACTCAATGCTTAAATTACATAGTACAAATTGTAACGTTAAAAAATAAGTAAAATGAGCAAATTTTTTTAGAATCAATTCTTTTATTTCCTAATATTTAACAATAATTTTGGCTCGGGTAGTTTAAATTTAGGGACAATTAATCCCTACACGAGGAATGGTAGAATTGGGGACTGTGAATCCCTAGACGGGGGATCGATTTTCATAGCAGAATTCCTGCAACTCGGCAAACCCCCTCCGAGCCCTCTTTATTTTAATATATGACTACAGAGTAAGAAATTGATTAATATTCCCCCAGACAAGCTTAGAGATCTTCCAGGATGGGAGGAAAATGCACCTGTTCCCATTTGTATGGGAGGAGATTATAGAGCTTTAACTTTTTGTTGTAAACCTGGTTTTTCATTAACATTTGCTTATAAATGTAAGAGAAATGAGATATTAAGGGAGATTGGCCTATCTCCTGAAGAATTCATTAAGATCAAAGAAAAATTTTCAAAGGAAAACAATTGGGAATCGGAAATAGTATGTTTTGGGTCAATTAGTTATTGTTGTATGAGAGTGGGAGGATGTCCTCGAAGAGATGTTGCTTTAGTTGAACGCTATCCAGGAAAGCCAATTGAAGAGATAATGAAGTTATATTTTCAAAAGAAAAAGGAATTAGCTAAAAAGATTTTAGAAAAAGTCAATGATCCTGATGGGAAAAAAAAAGTTAAACGATATCTGGATCTATTTTAAAATCTTAAAAGTTAAATTATATTTAAAAGGAACTATCATATTTCGTTAAAAAAAAGATTCCTTTTTGTCGACTAATAAATAGGAAATTTTATAAATCAGTATCAGTTTTCTCTAGATAAGATGATACTAGAGGAAGTTCTTCCACATCCGT
>JBHLOJ010000002.1:0-93937 GCA_048940605.1 Promethearchaeota archaeon | reverse complement strand
AAAGAAGATAAAAAATAAAATAAAAAAATAAAACCTTATTTTTCGCGCCATTGAGCGCCACATTGCCCACAAAGGTACTTCTTGCCATAAACTCGAGGATAATCTAAAATTACATTTGACTTATCAACACTCTCATGAATCATGTGGGGATCATCTGTATCACATTCGGGACATCTTCTGCGTCCTTCCATTTTCTCGACAGTTATAATTGAATCATCAGTCTTTCCAGGAATTCCTGGAGCAGCAGCAGAGGCTCTAACTCCTGAAATATCGGCTTTTACTTCTTCTGGAGTTATGTCTCTGACTTCTGATTTAAATTCTGGTTGGATTGCTGCAGCAATTCTATCATCTGCATCTTCTCCTTCTAATACTGATTCAGCTTTTAATTGCACTGCATCAGATTCCTTATAACCTTCTCCTCTATCAATAGCAGCAAGAAATTCAACATCATCACCTTCTTCAAAGATTGTTTCTTGCTGTAAACCTGCCCTTTCCGCATCTATAGCTCGCGCCCATTGGCCTGCTCTGACTTTTTCAGTAGTGGTACATGCTTTTCCTTGCCAGATATACACTTTAGTTCCCAAATCAGCAACAAAACAGTCTTCTGAATCTAATGAATCTTTAGAAAAAGGTACTTGAATCATTTTCATAGCATTTATATCTTCAAATTCCTCAGCTGAAACCCGATAAAGAACATTCTTCCACTCGTTGAATTGCGCAAAATCACCTGTGGTTACGTCTTTAAGAAGTGTTTTAGCGTAATTTTTTTCTACAATTTTCATTGCTCCTAAAGGAGCGATTATTCCAAGAAATTCTTTTGTCTCAAATCCTTGATCTACTGTAATTATTTTTGCAGCTCCACCGCGTTGTTGGTCTAATGTTCTTGCTTGGGCAGCTCCAGAAGTCTTTTCATCAACCGAGCATTTATTTCCAATCCAAATGAATATTGTTTTTTCAGCGTCAACCAGATAAACATCCCCACTACTAAATATGGGTTTATTGATTTCTTTTAATTGACCTTGATCGACTAGGTAAAGTTTCATTTAAAATTTTCACTTTTAATTTTTTTTAAAATTTTACTTTAAATGCATTATAAAACTAGGCTTATAAAAATTTGTGTGAAAAAAAACCTGTTCTGAAATCAAAAATCATTTAGAGCAAGATTTATTCTTCTTACTAATTCAGGGATATCATTAATATCTATAGAACAATATGCAATTCGAATCCCATTAATATTTTCTTCTGGTTTTTCAATAGGAATTATCCCTACTTTATACTTTCGTAATAATTGGTGTCCAAATTCATTTGCGTTTATTTTTTTAGGATTCAAATTTAAAAATAGGAAAAATCCTCCCGAATTTGGATCAATCGAAATATCAGAATTGTTGATTTTACGTAATTCTGAATTAATTTTTTCATATCTTTTTTTCAGCAAATCGTTCACTTTCATCCTTGATGAGAGGATCTTCTCAATACCTTTTTCTTTAAATAATTTCTGAGTTAAGCTTTGATAGAAGTGATTACAATTGGATATTGTTGCCCTATTGAAGCCTTCTGATTTATTATGAATTTCAGTCTTTAAAAGCTCCAGCTCTTCCTCATTTTTAACCCAACTTGGCTTTAATCCTATAGTTATGAAGCCAATCCTTCCTCCATATATTAAGAGCTCTTTAGTTATACCATCAAGTTTTATAGGTATAACGTTCTCATCTAATTGATGTAATTTATAGAAGATAGATCTATTTGATGCTTCATTCGAATAAACATAGGGTTCATATGCATCATCTATTATTACTAATATTGGTCTTCCTTGGCTTTCTTGCTGTTCTCGTAAAAGAGATACAATTTCATCGACTTCCTTTTTAAGAGGGACATATCCCGTAGGGTTATTTGGAAAATTCAAAATTATGACAATTTTATTCTGAATTTTCGCGACTTCATTGATAGTGGATTCCAAACTTTCAAGGTTAAAATTTTGATCTTTAAAAAATTCAAAAGATTTAATCTTTGCACCAATAAATTTCTCAATTATATTATCATAATTGCCCCATCTCTTATTGGGAGCAATAATACTTTCACCAGGGTTTAATAATAAGGAACAGCTATGATAAATTCCATTAGTGACTCCTGCTGTAATAATTGGTGTGGTTATATATTTTTTCAATCTAATTAATAAATCTCTTTCCTTATCTTTATTGTAATATGCCTTTCTTATAATCCAATCTTTCCAAATTTCTCTTGTTTCATTTAAACCTCCAATAGAAGCATAGGGGACAATTTCATTTACATTTAAGGTGGTATATTCTGAGATCTCATTAAGATAACATGGTAACCAATCAGAACTCCCCCCATCAATAAAATCTTTTTCAAATCCATAGGCGGATCCTATCGTCCCAATTAGTTCTGCTTCTTTCTTGGCACGTCCAGACCAATAAAAAATTCCCTGGGGTAAAAATAATCTCCTGCCTAATTCTGAATAGGCTTTGTAGAGCGGAGTTTTCTTAAGAATATCAACTTCCATTATTATTTCATCCTATATCAAAGTTTATTCGAAAATTAACTATAATAAATAATGTATATTTATGAAATTTATTTAGTGAACTTAAATAAAAATAAATATTAAAGAAGAAATATGGATGAAGAAAATAATTTCGGAGAATCCGAGCAAGAAGAAACAGATAAAAAGCCTTTTCGGAAAGGATGGAATAATTTAGTTAAGGGATTTAAAGGAGGATTTGAAAAATTCCAGAAATCAATGGAAGAACAATCGAAGAAAGACAAAGAATTATGGGAAAAAAATAAGGATAAGTTCAATAAATTCTTTAAAGATGTAAAAGCAGATTGGGATAACAAATTAAAAGAATGGAATGCTGATATAGAAAAAAGGAAATTAGAATCTAAAGAGCAATGGGAGAATTATAAGAATAAAGTGAGTCAAGATTTTAAAAATTGGCAGGAAAAAACAAAACAGGAGTGGCATGATGGCATTAATGCTTTTAGAAAGGGATTTTTTAAAGCTTATTTTTGGTTTTTGCTGTTAATTATACCGATTCTTGTTATAATTATAGTTGTTTTATTTGTGATAAATAAATTGATAGGTTAACTAGTACAATTCTTCTATTTCATCTCAGAAAATGATTGAAATTTTTCTAATATCTTTTGTCGTAGGTATCTCAGGAGCAGTTACTCCGGGACCAGTACTAACATTTACAATATATAAATCTCTTAAAGAGGAAAAGGGCTATCTTGCTGGTTTTTTCATAATATTAGGTCATCTTGTTCTAGAATTAGCATTGTTAATAATTCTATTATTAGGCGCTTCTTTACTTTTTCAAAATCTAATCTTTCTTATTATATTAGGAATAGTTGGAGGGAGCTGTTTAATAACCTTTGGCGTTTTAACTATAAAGGATGTACATAATAAGCGATATGAATTAGATTTTGATTTTGAGAATCAAGAAATGACAAATTTTAAAGGCAATAGCTTCGTTGGGGGAATTTTCTATTCTATAACTAATCCATACTGGGAATTTTGGTGGGCTACAGCAGGTATTAAGATAATGTATGACTTAAACGTTTCTCTAATTCGACCTTTTGGATTTCTTTTATTCTTTTTTGGACATGAATTAGCTGATTTCGTTTGGTATGTGCCCATATCAATAGGTATCTTTCTGGGGGGCAAGTCTCTAAACCCAACCATTTATAAATATGTTTTGATAACTTGTGGGGCTTTTATGATAATCTTTGGATTGTATTTATCTTTTAATATAATCCTGTTTCCTCCTAATGTATGATCTCAATAATATTTACATATTTTAGAGATTTTTAACGATTAATTCTCAGAAATTAAGAAAACAAAATAAAAAGACTTATTTTTTTGATCTCCATGGAAGATAATATAATAAATAATGAATCTCGTAAATTTCTTATAAGAAAACTTTTAATAATTTGTCCTGTATGTCAAAAAAAAATTTATGGTAGAGATATTGACATATTGAGTATCGATATATCTAAAATAAACCATTGGCCATTAAGATATATTCATTGTCATTCGAGTAATAATATACCATTACATGCTCTAACAATTTATATTGACTCTGGTTTTTCAGTTAGAGGAAATGAAGTATCAAATTTTATCAAAATTGAATACCAAGAAAAATAACTTAATATTTTTCTAATTCTTGATCTTCTTGACCTTCAAATAAGTTTGAATGAGGTTCAAGGAAATGATTTTGACACATCGGACAACTATTATATTTAGAAAGCCAGAAAGCTACGCACAAATAATGATATGTGCTACCACAGAAAGGACAAGTAATTACTTGATTCTTTGCAAAATCAATATATTTATGACAAACCGTACATTGTACTTCTGAATCGGAAATTCCCTTGCTCAATTTTACTCGATTTGATAAAATCCTTTCCAATTTTGATAATTCTACTTGATAAAGGCCAAGAGAATTATTTAATTGATTGATTTTTGAATTTATTTCAGCTATTCTTTCCCTTAATTCATCCTCAGTTAATTTCTCAGCAAGAAATGCTGATAATGCGAAGTTTAGTGGCAGACCTTCAAAATTTTCAGTCTGTTCAGAAATTTCAGTAATAGTTGCAAATAAAAATCCTTCTTTATCAAGCAATTCCTTGAAACTCTTTAGCAACTTGTTTATCAAAAGAGATATAAGAAAAGTTAATTGTTGTTTTTTACGATTAAAATTGTCTTCCCACAATTTTATTATTTGATATATATCAATGTCTTGAGTCTTTTCAGCTTCAAGTTTTTTAAATACTTCATCTTTTATATCCTGAATTTTTTTACTATATCGGCTCAGAATCTCTCTAATCTGTTTTAGTTGAGGAAATTCTTCTTTAATAATTACTGATGTTTCATCTTCGTAAGTTCTAATTAGGTCATTAAGTTCTGAGATTTTCTCCTTTATAAAATTCCTAATATTCACTCTAACTTCCTCATCTCTGACCGTTTGAATGAAAGTCAAATATTCGTTTTTTCTACGGTATATTTCAGATGAGATATTTGTAAAAATTTTCCTATATGGTTCTGTAATACTATTATAAGGTATAAGAAAATTTTCTAAGGTTAAAACCCAATCCTCGATTTCCTGAATTTTTGAGTAAAATTGATCTATTTTATTGTAATAAAAGTCTGCAATTTTCTCGAATTCTTCAGATTCGGTATCATCATGTATCTTTTCCTGGAAATTCTTTTCTAATCCTAAAATATAATAATCTACTACTTTAGGAACAAAAATCCTAATTTTTTGATCTTCTAAAGTTTTAAGTTCGAGATCTTTTTGTTTATCTTGTAATTCGAAATTCTCAATTTCGATGATAAAATCTTTAAACTTTTCTAAGATCAAATCCTTAAGAAGCGGCTTTACAAAATGTTTGAGATTTTGTATAATTTCTTTCCTTTCCAGAATATTTATAAACTCATCCCCTTGGTATTCTTCAATGATCTTATTAAAATTTAAGAGATAAGTTAAATCAGAATAGAATTTTATTTTTTTTTCATTATTAGAGAGAAAATATTGATATAGCTCATCAAAATGAAATGTTAACAGAACTTCCTGTTTCTCTTTTTTTCTTTTTTTAATAAAAACTTCATTTAAACTTTTAATAAATACATATAATTCTTTAATTTCACCCCAATTTTCCAAAACTTCTGGGATTTTATTTAACTTATAGTTTAAATTTTTAATTTTATTTATTTCAACCCATAAATGAAGTTGATCATCGTGAAGTCTATTAGTTTCCTCTAATGAGCTTATAATTTTAGAGGCGACATCATTACTTTTACGAAGTAGGTCAATAATATTTGAGAGTGTGTTATTTAAAATTAAATTACCATGTTTGATTAAGCGTTTTATATTAGAGCAATTTGAATTTAAATTATGCAAATTATTTATTATCTGATTCAATTCTTTCAGAATTCTGGATTTTATATGGAAATAATATTTATTATTAAGTTCTATTTTAGAACTGATTATATACTCATTTAAGAAAATGGTAATTCCATCTAAATATTCAGAATACGAATTCAATATTGTAGAGGATAAATACAGCTTTGATTCGATGAATCCATTAATTTCTGATTCTTCAGCTTTTCTTGATTTAAATTTAGTTAATGTATCTTTTATCTCTAGAATCTCTTCTTTAGTAAACGTTTTTATTTCTTTAGCATCATTGAACGTGTTATCGGTTAAATTCACAATTATATTACCCGTCAGATGGATTCTAATACATAATAAAAGGAAGAAGTCATACAATAAATTATTAATGATTCTTTGGGAAAATATTAAATTTTAAGAAAAAGAGCCGGGAAAGTTATTCACCTAATTCTTTAACCTCTAAATACTTCTCAGTTGATCCATCCTTCGTTATAGTCAAAATATCAATACCATTACCAGACATTACATCACGAGAAATTGAATTCCTTATTGCTTTTTCTACCAATTTCTCACCTGCAGCAACCGTCATTCCAGGTTTATATTCTGACTCAAGTATTCCAAAAGATAAAAGCATCCCTGTTCCAACAGCACCATAATCATCTGGCATCAAACTCCCAATCGCATCCAAAGTATATAATTCAGGACCACCTATATCCATACCAGCAACAACCAAATTGGTATACAATGGCATCATTTTCCTCGAATATAGATAATTACTTACCATTTTTCCCAGACTTCTAGTTGAAATTCTTTCACCAGCATCCAAGATGTATAAATTAGCTTGAGCTCTTAGTATTTTTACGAGAATTTGAAAGTCTCCAATTAGACCGTAAGATGCTAGACCGATATATTCGGTAACTTTGAAGACCTTCCTTGTAGATTTGTTTGTAACTGTGTATCCCCATGTAGCTCGTCGATCACTTCCTAAAACCACACCATCTTTGCACTTAATAGCAACCGATGCTGCACCTGGGACCATTATTTGTTGAGCCATTTTTTTTCTAAATTATTCTTTTTAAGTACATAAAACAGCACACTTAATTAAAATTTGTGGTTTGAAAATAAAAGTAGAATAGGGATTAAAGGTTAATTGACTTTTCCGAGAGCTTCAAGTTCCTTTTGATAGGATTTCTCAAGAATTGCATAACATTTAGGACAATACCAGATTTTATCTTTAGGATTAAAAACACGATCTCCTTCGATATCCCGACAAATTGCACACACAACTATTGAAGCTGATAATTCTTTTCGAATTTTATTTACTTCTTCAACAATGGGATTAACTAAGTGTTTATATTCATCATACCTTAACCGTTTTAATTCTTGACTATCTTGTAATTCTCTTCTTTTTTCATGCAAGAGATTTAATCTCTTTTTAGATTCATTTAAAAGAATCTGTCGAAGCCCAAAGCGTATTTTTCTTAGTAATGGATCTTTTATTTGTATTAATCTATTTTTCTTCAAAAAGGTATAAACCTTACAAGATGTATAATATTATAATTAAAGAAAAAAAAAACAAATATATATTTTATGTGTGTTTTAATTTAATGATATCCGTGTTTATATGAAATTGGTTATTTTTGCGAAGTTTCTTGGCAGTGGTACCATTCCTGGAAACATTTTATCGAAAATAAGAAAATCTTCCTTACTAGCAATAACTCCTAATACCTTTGCTAGTTGAATTTTACTTACTAAACTGAGCTGTTTTGTATAGGCTGAATTAAAATCAACTTCTAGAAATCCCGAATACCCATTATTTTGAATTTCTTTTCCCCTCTCATTAAAAACCTTAATAGATTCCTCTAAATCGCCATTATTTTTTTCTAGTATTCTATTATATGGATCTCTCCATTCAGCACCAAAATTATGCTTCAAGGCATTTATTAAATCTTGTTCTGTGATTTGCTTAATTTGCCCTTTCTTATCTCGTAGACAATCTAGCTCTTCCATAGTTTTAATAAGCGCCTCAATATAAACCTCAGCCATTCTTGGTCCCAATTCTTTGAAAAGAGTTTCAAAATCTGCTTTATGGTAATTTCGTGTAGTCATAACAAAATCATTTACATGAGAAGACATTTTCCTAAATGGAAAGACTCTGAAATGATGTCTGTCAAGTGTTTCCCCATCTTGGAGTGGTCTGAAAAATGGGTCAAATCCCCTAAATTTACATAAATGAAATACCTTTTGGAAAGCATAATTAATTTTTGTAGACCAATAATTGTAATCATAACCATTTGCGATATATTCAGTAGGTAATGGTGGTGCTCCAGCTTTTTCAAAAGATTGAATTAAAGTCATACCTTCTATTGAGGGAGAAGCAAAATCAAGGAAATAATCTTTCTTAAAAAGTGTTCCACCTTTAGAAGTTTGGGGCATTAAATCATATGTTGTCTTTACAAACTTATAAATAGAATACATTGCTTGTTGGTAATAATATAACCTTTGATGAGAAATATGATCGGTTCTTTCGTAGCTTAATCCAGTTTCTCTTGTTCCAAACTCTTCAGAATGCCATTGTCTTAATGTTTTATAAATCTTTTGTAACTCATCTTTGAACCAATCTCTAGCCTTTAATTTTTCAACATCATTGCTTTCTTCAAATAGACTGATGAGGTCTTGGGTAGTCGCACCAGAATAGAATGCCTGAAATACTTTAGCTTTTGTTCCAAATGTCTTTTCTAATTCTCTGTTTGATGCTATTGGATTTATTTTATCAAACGATTGAATATTATTATCTTTTGCTTTTTTAAGAGTTGCGGCAAAGATGATATTGGTTAAAGCATCATATGCAGGACAACAAGTTTGCCCTTTTTTATTATGCCTCAAAAATTTTCTGGTAAAATAACCACCTTCATAAACATATCTGTCGATTTCTTGAAGTATACTATCTTGAATTTTTACTAATTCAAACTTAGTGATTGATCTTCCTGTTATTTCTTTAAATGCATCTAATTCCCAGTTTATTACACTAAATTTAATTCTTTCCAGTAAATAAAGAGTTATATCGTTATCTCTATATTTATGAAGATGATCATATAAGGTTTTTTCACTACTCCCAAAGAATAAAGCACTTAATTTCCCTGCAAGTATACCATATAGATTTCCCGTTAATATTATTTTTTCAAAGAAATTCTTCTTAATGGAGTTTTGAAAATTCATTAAAATACCTTCAGTAATCCAAAAACCAATTACCTCTCTAATAAAAGGAAGTACAGTTTTTATCAAACCCTCGATTTCTTCCTCAGTCTTTTTATCTAAATCTTTATTTGCCTTTACAAAATACTCAATGTAAACTGAATCCTCGACTTCTTTCAATCTTTCATCAAAAAATAGACTTTGATCATTTATCAGAGAATTTAGACTCTCAATAAATCTTTCTTTTACTGAAACTTCGATATCTTTATTTCCGTTTGTCTCTAAGATATAAGTGATCGGATTTATTAAGAAAGTATTCAAAGTCGATTCTATGCCACGAGGTTTATTTTCTGGAATATCTGAATAATATGAATATGGATCTTTTATATTTATTATATTCTCTAGATGACTAAGGTGGTCAACTTTGAAATATAAAGCTAAACTTTGAAGAGCTAATCTAGTGGACTCTTTATAAATATTTTCATATGTGTAGCCACAAATAACATACATTTTGTTTATAATTCCATCGAATCTTGATAAAACATTAATCCTTTGTCCCCTTTTAGTATCACCAAAATAATCATTTATAATTTGTTCAAATTTAATTTTTAATATATCAATGGTAGATGAATGAATTTTGAATGTATCCCCATTTCTTAAGGAATTTGCAGTATCACTTAAAAATGTCTTATAATCTCCTAATAAGTTAGCTAATGTTAATCTATATCTTTCAATCCCTTCTATGGTATCATCTGTTTGAATTTTACCAATGTCTTCAAACAATCTTCCTATTTCTATGACCATATCTTTAAAATAAACATAATATGGGCTTAAAAACTCTCCTCCTTGTTCTCTTCTCTTCCAAACACCTTGCTCAAACATAGGTTTACCAATAGGAGACATATAATTAGGTAATACTACGATTTTATCATCTTTATTAAAATCGTTATTATCAAGCCAATCAGCTAAATTGGTAGTCTTATCAACTGGAATTTTAAATGTTTCACCATCCTTAAGCACATATAATTCTAAGATGAAATTGCCAACTTGCTGCAATTGAGGATGATACTTATCTATATTATAAACATCTTCTAATTCTTCTATGATCTCAATAGTATTTTTAGAAGTCTTAAAATCATAGTCTAAAATATGACTATCTGTCATACCAACATATTGTCCTTGACCAGGTGGAATACCAAGCAATATAAATTGAGGATCATAAAATTTAGTGCCCCATATATTAACAAACCGTAATTGGTGTGGAAAACTATTCAAAGCTTCCTTGATTATACTGATAATTTCTTTTTCTGCTTTCTGAACACCAATAGTCTCGTAATTATTTTTTACATCTTTGATTTGCTCCTTATAAGCACTTAATCTTTCATCTTGCAACAACTCGGTCTCGATCCACTTATTAAAGTATGGGGCAAAAGCAACTGTATTGAACTTCTTAACAAGAAGTTCTTTAGCCCTAGTATCTTTTGGATTATAGTTTATGGAGCTGAGAACGTCTACTAATGGTGGATTTTTAATTTCTGATTCTTGTTGATCTCTATAATCATTATTAATCTCCTCTATTGCTGAATCTAACCCTGTTGGTTTTTTCAATTGACTTTTTAAGTTATCCCGCGGAAATTGAGAGTCATCTCCAGAAACTTGTGATGTCTTCCCCTTTTTGAATATATTGATCTTAGCTTTAAATCTCGCAAACTCTTCTGGGGCAAGACTGATTGCACCCTTACCAATATTGCTTAAACTTTTTAATGTTAGGAACGTAAATGAACCAAATAGGACTGCTGGCATTGCCATGAAAATCCCTTTAAAGAATCCAGACTTGAGTAGCCGTTCCCACATCTTCATTTCTTTTTGCCTCTCTAATTCTGTGGATTGCTGTTGTTGGAGTGCATGTTCAATTCTTTGACGCATATCAGCTTCAGTTTTCGTATCTCCTACGTTTATAGCGTCTTTCAATAAGGCGATATTATTCTTAAGCTCTGGACCAAACCTACCAAGTGCTAACTGTCCTAAGACGCCTTTTACTTCTCTATACGAAGTTGCTAAGGAGGATAACCAGAAGCCTAATTCTTTAGACCATCCAACAATATCAATAAAATTCTCGATTAATGCCTCAATAAACCCATCTCTAACGATTTCCTCGAACGTCTCTTGGATAGCACTTGTAACCATCTTATATGCCCCCTGCCCTATTAGTGCTACAACAGAATGTACTCCCGCCTGTGCCATAAATTTCTCAATTCCCATTGCCGCCAACGAGCCAAAATATATCGCTGCAGAACTTATCAAAGTAGAATGGAATGTAATTGTCTCTGTGTAAGCAATTTCAGAGATCATGTGAGCTGTAACTTCAGCATAAGTGTATTGATTGAAATAGTCCATTACAGCGTGTTGGGTCGCTTGTGCTAAAGCTAGTCTGTGTGTTTCTTCTGTGGTGTCCGGTACAAATATATCAAAGTAAATATGGACTTTATAGTATATTAAAGAATCAACTAATCCTGAATTGAGAGCCGCTTCGAAATCTTTATATTTTTCCGATTCTGATATGATTTCTTCTAGTGATTTGGTGAAATAGAGATTACCTTGGTCAATTGTATAATATGATTCATTGACAACAAAATCTTGAGCATAGTACCCACTCCCTTTTGCCACATCAATAGAAATATAGCTAATAGGATATTCAAATCCGTTATCGTTGATAGGAACTTTAGCCTTATAACCTGCTTTAGATTCGATAGAATCCATCTCATATGCATTTAGTCCCTTTGTATTAGAATATTCTTTGCATTGAACTTGTATAATTAAATGTCCTAATTTAGGATCTAACTGATTATATCTTTGTTCACTTAGAACGATTGGACGATATAATCCTGATTGTGGTAATATCTTTTCATAATCATCACGATTAACAAATTCATACTGAGGTCGTCCGTCAACGCATGTAGCTCGAATGGCATTATATTTATTACCAGATGCAATTTTTACTTTTCTTTCAAGATATCCTAAGGTATTGAATGCATATGCATTATAATCATTGAAAGCTCCATCAGTGTTGGGGAAAGAATAATATGATCTATAATTATAGGAAGGTAATTCACTTGCTAGCAAGAAATAATCCAAATTCATATCATCAAAATCTAGAGCATAAAATGAATCTGGATCTGATTCACCCATATCCCAGAGGTTTTCCCATATTACCTCTAATAATCCACCAAAAATATTCAAACTTCGTGCAGGATTTGGAGGGCTGACTAAAAGTTGTCCCGTATATTGATCTCCTGGTTCATCACCACTTACTGTGGTATAATATCCACCGGGGTGTCCAATGAGAGCAGCCGCCATACTATCTCCTAAAACTCTATCATACACCATTTTCTCGTTTAAAGATATAGGTTTTTGTATCTCATTTGAAGTAGGATAAAATGTCTCAAAACGAGTCCTAGATTCTGCTTCATGAAGTTCTATATCAATAAAGAATTTAGTCATTAAGGTGTAAACTGTTACATAGGTCAATGTGGCTACTGCTTTTGCTGCCGCGTATCCATATCCTAAAGTAGCTGCTGTTAAAATAGCCTCAACCGTCATACTAATGGTTGTAGCGGTTGTCGTCATAAAGACTTGCTGGGCAATATCACCTAATAACTGACTTCTATATTGCCTCCACGCTTCTGAATATGTCTTATGTCTAATTTCATAAAATAATTCTGAAAAATCATCATTTTTACTACTTTTTTCTACAAGCTTATGAATTTCAAATAGCTGATCTTTCGGTTTATATTCATCCCAAATAGACTCATCTTCCCATAAAAGATCACAATTTCTAAGTTTATTGAAATTATATACCCAATCAGATCCAAACATGGTGGATTCTCTCGCTAAGTTATCGAAGTCAGAAATTGTATGTGCTCGCTTCTCTATTTTTTCATAGGGAGCAAAATCGTGCTTGCCATCATAATTATATCCAATTGTAATTACATTGTATTTCGGTATTCCTGAATGAGAACGCGAATTCTCTAAAACATAAACAGTATCATAGAAACTATTTTGATCAGTATCTACATAGAAGTAGTGCCCATAAGTCTTGGCTGTTCCTTCGATGAAAGATTCTATATCAGAGGTATAATATACTTGACCGTCTGGAGGAGTAACTAACACCCCTTCTACTTCAAATTCAACCCACCCGTCATCAACAACACTAGACCTAGAATTTCTACCAAAATCATTATACAAAGAATAACGATTTGGCATTCTAATAATGATAGTTGTCTCAAACACATTTGTTATATAATCATAACCTTCACCAGAAACTTGTAGAGAATCATATTTTATTGGTACTTGATCGGAACCCCATGTTCTAGTATTCCAACTAATGTTTGTGGGATGAGAAAAGGGTAGTTCAGGATCAAAAACTACTGTATTTATTTGATCAGTATCCAGATTAGTTATTGAATGTTCCTCAGAGAGCGTAGAGAAGAAGCGTTCTACATTATCAATTTCATGATTCTCAAAATCATCTGTATAAATTCTCTGCTCTTCAATCTCTCCCTCATCATCAAAGTCAATTATCGATATAGTTGAATGTTCGAAGTTGTCAATATAGGTAGTCGTAATGTTTTGAGTGAATTTTCTATAAGTCGCACGTAGTACATCAGCATTTTCTCGAGTATATCGGTTGCATGTACTAAAGTCTTGAGAATCAAGATACTTTTCTGTTAGCTGTTCATTAAATACAGCATCCTCAGTAGAACCACCAAAAAGGGAACTGATGCTTTTTTCAATATATTCTGCTAGATAGGTAAATATATCCTGATATTTTGCGGCAATAATTGTCTTCTTAAATTCATTTATTTCATAATAAATATCTACCTTTGTGCTTTCATAATTAATCTGGGAATCAGGAATCCCATCACGATTATCATCGACTTTTACGCTATAAAAGCTGGATTTTATATATTCTTCTGTATTTACTTTTTGCTGCGTGGACTTTTGCGCCCAATAATCCACATCAGGAAGTATCATCTTGGAAATATGATATGTTAACAACGGTAATGTAAGTACAATTAAAATTAATTTAGCCACATCAAATTCATAGTAAGCAAATTCTCTATCATCTATATCAAACCATTGGGTTCTTTTTTCATCTAGCAAATCTTCTTGTATGCTAATTTCTGTACTCTCAAAATCTTGGATAATGGTATGCCAATAAATTTCTCCTGACCCCTGTGGATCATCAATACCATACTTGATAATATCAATTTTTCCGTCTCTTTCAACATCGATTGTAAGTTTATAATCTGGCTCTCTATTCATATCAGGATCTGCCATGTAAATAATGGAGCTTTCATCATAATATACCTCGAAATTATCAAATAATTCTGAACCATACCCAGTCAATTTATTATTAGTGCTAATATCTGGATTTCGACAATAGTCAATCGATGTAAACGAGGAAAAATCACTTGTAATTACTTCAGAACTTTCGGCAAATAAGGCTGTTCCTGACTCTGCTCTATACCGATAATCTATATTTATATAATTATAGAATGTTTCTTTTGGATCAGCTAAATATGTCTGATTAAATTGGTCTAAGAAATAAATTTCAGTATAGCTGGAAATTGGACCATACGAGTAATTCAAAATCGCAGTAATCGTATCAAAACGATTTAAATAGCCATTTTGATCAGTAATATTCAAAGTTTTTGTTGTTTTATTAAATCCGACTGTGAAGTTAATGTTATTTGTCAATACTTCAGACTCTAAGGTTGGTGTTAACCCTATTACCTTATATATGCTTAAATTTACAAAATCTGTTTCGAAAGAATGATTGCCTATGTTAAAAGTGTGGGTGTATTGAGAGACATTGTTATAAACAGTGAAACTTTCATAGTAATATTGGACGACTTCATATTCAGATTCTTCCTTAAAGGAATATGCAATACTTTCATAGGAATGCTCTATATTAAACTGCTCGATATACCATTCATAATGTTCTGGCTTTAGTAAATAGTTATAATCATAAATCACACGGATGGACTGAAGATCTATATTTTCCTCTTCGATTCGGATTGGCTCAGTCCACGAAGTGTTTGTTGAATATTCGAAGAATAATGTCTTATTAGGTCCTACAATTAAGGGTTCCTCAAACTCCATACCAAAATATTCAGGGAATTGATTAAATGAAGGATTCCACATAAACGAGTTAGTACTGGGTGTATAGTGCAATTGATGGTCATTTCCAGTTAATCCTGCAGTATAATAATTACCATCCTCATCAAAAAT
Organism: Promethearchaeota archaeon; assembly: GCA_048940605.1. Lineage (GTDB taxonomy): Archaea > Asgardarchaeota > Lokiarchaeia > Sigyniarchaeales > SOKP01 > Loki-b32. Next base: position 78,539 of record JBHLOJ010000002.1, on the reverse strand, counting down.
AGTAAGATACTCTAACCATTCTGTATTGGGGTAGAATAATGGAGAATTTTCCAAGGTTAATTGATAAGAGTCCTCTTCAGGACTTGCACTAGCTTTAAACATTTCAACTTCAGTAAATTGCCATACTCGACTGTCCCAGCTTCCAGATTGTACTGTAGGCTCGGATGATTCCTCTATAATTAGCACTTCGTTAATGGTTAGCTCATAACAAGGATTACTTACAGAAAAGATCAGATGGCTAAAGTTTAGAACATCGCTACCTGTAGATTGATAAAGTGAATTTAGATTTAGGTTAATTTTCACTACCTTAAACTTACCATTATATTCTGTATCAAATGGAGTTAGTTGCAATGACTCTTGATAATAATAGTCGCTAGTAAATTCAGAATAGCTATCTGAAGAATTAGCTTTAATTAATAAGAATTCTGCTTTAGGAAGATCTGGATGTGAACTATAATTATATCCTTTATTTTCAAGGTATAATCCCCCAATACCAAGAGCAATCCCTTTTTTCACAGGTGAATTATATCGAATAACAAAATTTTGTCCTTCTTGTAATATAATTGTTTCATTTGTATCGGGATCGTAATATTGGGTAGGAATATGTAATGTACAAATGTCTAATTCTCTTGTATAAGTTATATTCTCTGGAAAACTTAGGAGTTGTAGCCTATCGTTAAAAATGTAGGCTAAATTATCGAGATCTGTCTTTAAATCATGTTCTAACTCGACATTGATACAATCCACGCCATCATCTCTTTTAGATATAAGTTCAGGATTACATTCTACAACTTGATATCTACCAATACCAAAAGTATTATCTTGACTATACTCAGAATCATTTCTAAAAGTGGGAGTAAACCTTACTTTTTTTAATGTATTTGAAGTGGTTGGAAGGCCTATTTTAATATTATAATCATACATTTCCAACTCATTTTTGGTGATTATTTTAGTAAATCCAGACATGACACCTGAATTATCATAGAGTTTTATGGTAAGGTACTCAAGGCTTTCAATATTTTTTATATTAGTATCAAAATATACGGCAAGATAATCACCGATGTGTATACCGTCAATCAAATCTTCATTGTAATTTTCTAACTCAGCCTTGATATTGAATTCTAATTCTTTTCCTTCACTTAGATATGCTGTCACTTGAGACGCGTGACATACAATATTTTGTAAAGAAGACTTATTTTCGTTTATAAAGTAGTACGCATCTAAGTTTGGAATTACATCAACACTTTCTATGCCTAAAATATCCCAATGAGTAACATTTAACGTTTCAGTTATATTCATAGTACGATTATAAGAAAATTCATAACTAGTGAACTGTCGATCTTTATTTTCTGGAATAAATGACACATAGAATTCTGTTATGTCGTTAGGAGTAACGATTACGTTATAATCATCTTTTAAGGTAATTTTATTTTCAGCAGTATTTACAATGTAATGAGAAGGATTTAAAAACATCATTGTACCGAGGAAATCAAAATAATATACAGAAATAGCATCTTCCTCATCAATAGTTAGCTCTGATACATATTGCTCTATTCCATCCTCCATATAGTAGAATTCATATACAGGATTATCGTAATCAAATTCAAATTTCTCTTCAAAATAATCTTTTTCATTGAGCCGATAACTCAAATAAAGGCTATATTTATTTTCAATTGAAAGGCTGTACACGAAGGGAGTAATTATTGTGCCAGTTAGCTTTCTATAGCTTTCTCGATACATAATAGAATCATATGGCGTATCAAATATATTTGACCAAGGATATGTGACTATTAAGAAATGCTTTCTATCGAGTAATCCTGGCTGTAGTTTAAATTTATATTTGAGTTGAATTTCACTGTTAGGATCTATATAGCCTGATTGACCTTGTGATTTGTTATTAAAATAAATATATCTTCCTTCAATTTTTTGTACATAGTCATGAAATTCGCTCTCATTTGAATAGGTAATCAACTGCTCATTGATATAAAGAGCGATCTGATATGCATCATGGGCATCTCCTAAATATTCATAATTAAATGGAGTTCGACCTAAAGGATATCGTAATAAAGAAGAATTATATTTTGATAATGCGTATATATAGGAATTCTCAACTAACTGATACTCTGGATCATAATTTTTAATAAAATTTTCAATGGTGGTAAAATTCATTGTATAATTATAAGAATTTGGACTATTTTGAACGAGATAACTAGTAAATTCGGTATTAATAAGTCCAAATACCCTCATAGTGCTTTCATCGTCTCCTAATTGGGCAAGAATGTAAAGATTTGGGAAAATTTCATGATCTTCTAAATACTGATCTTCTGGTACAATATATTGTACACTAAACACATCAGTACTTATCTCTCCGGTATAGAGTATGGAAATATTATAATATTCCAAAGGTCTGAAGGTGAATAGATCTTGTCCATCATGAATATATTCTTCATTAAAGATTTCCCATTCCAAAGCACTATACTCTACAGTAAAACTTGCTTCATCATCAAAATCAGGATGTAAACGATATATATCTTCATCAGTAAATCCTAAATCCCATTCTATCTGGGAGATATACGGATCTTCTGGATCTTCATGAATATAATAATCGTAATCCTGAACAAATTCACAATTTACCCAATAATCAACCATTATCTTATTCTGATAATCTGTATAGGAGCTTAAATCACAAGTAGGTTTAAATGAGAGAATATAAGCAGTACCATTTTCATCAAATTCTAAAGCAAAGTCTAAATTATTTTTAAGGATATCTTTAGAGGGAGTAAAGGCACCACTATATCCTGTTTGAACCTCGCAATAATTATCCCTGTATTTCCCTATTGGAAATCCTTGTACTGACAAGGCATAATGATATGGTAATCCTATAGCTCTAATCTCATCAACGTCAAAATCCTCTGGGAGTTGTAATCCGAAATAAATATTTTTCTCATAATTGGGAAATATCTCATTCATTACAGAAGAACTATTTATATCTACATCTAAGTCGAAAATTTGATGATAAAATACTCGGCTACTTACCGAAATTTTATCTGTTGTTAAGAATTGATTAACAAAATCATAGGTATCTTCCCAAGAAATGGGTCTATAATTATTTATGTTAGACCTATAATCTGCTATAAAACCTGCTTCATAATCCATAGAAATAGTCGCGGTATATTGCTGTTCACCATCAATTTGCGTACCAGAACCATAATATAGATCGAGAAAACCGTCCTGATACAGCGGTTCTTCAATATCATATGTATCTATCAACATACCCATGTTAGGAATCATATAGAAGTTGGTATCATTAACAAGAAGAGTCTCTGAACCGCCTAAATAACCAAATTCATAATCCTCTCCATCTGAATTCACTGAAACAAGTGTCGCATTAGGTAAGTTTTGAAGTCCAACTGTGACCTCACTACCATTAATCAGTTCAAAAGGAGAATCTCCATATAGGGTTCCATCAATAAAAGGACGAGAAAATATTTGATAATAGTGAGGAGTGTTAATTGCTGATTTAGCTAAGAACTTTCCTTGCCTATTTAAAGGTGCTCTATCATAATTTTCAACAATATGCTCGTCAGCAAGGTAATCAAAGACCTCTAAAATAATATATGGGATATAATTAGAGCTATCTCCTATATGATGTAAAATAACTTCAATATCAACACTATCGGCTCCAACCATATCATAAATTGCTTGAAGATCTTTATTATATTGGATTGAATACGTATTATTTACAATATCATCTGATAGCTTAGCATACTCTAGCGGTACGACTATAGGATCTGAATAAAATTCATAAAATCCATCATTTGTAATATATTTAAACTCAATTGTAAGGTTGTTAAAATCACTTCCAAATGTTTCTATTAGGTCTAAAACCACATGATCTAGTGTAAAATTTAGAATGAGTTCGGGACCATACAATAAAGGTACATTGGACAAATAGAGGGTCGTTGTATCGTTGGAGTCATCTAAAGATATATATAATGAAGGATCGTCCAGATCACATGAAGATAACTCATTATTTGAACCATCTATTATTTTTGAAATAAAACTATCATTATACATCAACCGAACAGAATCACTATAGGATTTATTCTCTTTCTGGAACCCATAACTGAGAATATATTGCGATTTTACCCCATATTTTACATTAAATTCTGTATTTGGAGCCTGACTAAATGAAATTTTTAAGTGATCATTATCCAAACTTGTGCCAAGATAATAATTTAATTCTTCTAATTCTTCTTCATTATACACAATAAAATCTGATAATACGGCACTTTGCTTACCATAAGGCATTATGTAATTAGTACTAGTCCCATCACAAGATTCACTAAATCGTGTATACATAGGAGAATGTGAGTTATTGGATTCTGGTAAAAATCCTTGCGGGAGCTTTAGCTCAATTGAACTTTCATTATAATTGTTAGAATATCCTAAAGTTATGTTTCCGAAAGTCTTACCTGTAAAATCAAACTTCAATTTATAAGTAACCGAAAATTCAGAACCAGAATCAGGTAAATTAGTTTCTAAGAATTGAATGATTGATTCATTGTATAGACTTCCAGATGGATAATAAGGCATAGTCCAATCGACACCTTGAACGAATTCATACTTGTCTCCATCTTTTATACCGACTACTCTCAAGGCAACAATTTCTGACAGTGCTAATAATGATAATAACTCGCTGTTAGCATCTATTCCATAATCTAACGTATCATTACTAAATAAAAATGCGAGATCTTGACCATTTACTTGCCCGTTTTCAGTGCCTCCCAAATGTAGTATGCCTGTTCCTTCATCAATTGCCCCTTCTTTTTCTACTGTAATATCACCACTGAATAAGACTCCATCTTCATAAATGGACCACGTAGTACTGGGATTATTGCTAGAAGGATTAGACTCTAAGCGTAAGTCTAATAAATATATCTCAACATCTCTTAAATCTTCATAAATTTTATCTTTATTGAAATCAATATTAAAAGACAGATTCAAATCACATTGTAGCCCCATTAAAAACGCATTTTCTGGCCCTAAACCGATCCTAAATGTTAAAATCCCATCACGGTTGCCTGGACGAAGCATGATATCATTTTCTAATGGAAATGTGCTGGTGGTTCCATCGTCATTATAAATTGTACAATCTAAATTGATCTCAATATAATCTTGAATGGAACGCTCAATTTCCTCTCCAGTACCCATGAAATCTGACTCAACCCATATTGATCCAATAAGATGTGGGTAGTTGGATTCAAAGGGCATTTCTACTTCATTATTGCAAGCGGCACCCCATGCAGATATGAAAGGATCGATAAGATCTATCTGTGTGTTCTTTTCTCCGAATTTTATCCAATTAGGTGGACGGATTTCGCAGGGAACGATAACTACGGGAGATTTTTTGTAATATTCTGACTCTGCCACATAAATCTTTATCGTAGAAATACCAGGTCCTAATTCGGTTAGAAGATTTTCTAGTTGATTATATTCATTGCTAATTTCTATAAAGCCACTATCATATCCTTCTTGAATTTCCTTATACATAGTCTCAACTAAAGTGCCTGAAGGGGTATAGAATTCAATAATAGCATAATATCTATAGTCATCAGATAAAATATTGTAAGATTGACCCTCTAATTCTAAGCTTGAATATACTTTTGTAAGGGAATCAAGAGTGGTTGATGTAGTTGAGGGAATTGGATCTGCTTCATTTATATATAGATGAAGTGTTAATGGATCATAATCGTCTTCTAAGGTAGAATCAGGTAAATTATAGGATATATAATCATGTACTCCTAATGCGATATCTCCTTTATGAAGTCTAATTAAACCCTCTACATATGTACTATCTTGAATAGTTAAATCATCAAAATTATAGTTAGAGAGTTTAGTACTCCCTTCAAATACCATCTCATCTGTAGAGCAGAGATATTGATCAGGAGTATCTATTGCAAAATCATCCCAATCAAAGTAAGTACTGAACGCTCTAATATATAATATCATATCTTCAATGGTATTAATTCCCTCAATATTTCCAAAGATATCGACAAAATCTTCAAGATAATCTCTGTCAAAACTTATATCAAAGCTAACTTCTCCAAACTCATCGGTTATACCATATATGAACGCATAAGGTCCGTAGGCACTATGATTAGTGGTATTATAATTGTTAAGTTCATAAATTAGAGGTCTGCCAAACATTTTATTTGGACCTTCACCGGGACCCCGTGATGTGATTTGCTCTGTACCAAGTGACTCGAAATAAGGTGATATCTCTAATTCGTCTATGATTGCTCTTGTATTCAGGAACTCTGTTTTGCTCTTTGGCATAAATCCAATATGAAGCCATACTATCGAATTATTTATAGGTTTATCTTCAAAATCTGTTAACCTAAAGGTGAATTGATAATCTTCTCGTACAAGAGCATCAATAGAAACCTTAGTATATTCTTCCCCTTCTTCTAGTGCTTCAACAAGATTGTAATTAAATATATATTCACGATCTTCGTAAAATTTCTGGTTAATAAGGATATTTTGGTAGGGGGCTTCAATCATTTCAAGTTTAACTTTCTTAGGAATTGTTATAATGGTAAATGGTTTTGCCCATGCATTATTTTCTCTATAGGGATATATTTTTCCAAAATTAGAGCCATTATAATCGATATCCATTAATTGATCTGCAGATTTGTTAAATATATTTGATGGTAAATACTTAAGACACATATGAACCAATTTCTTTCCTCCACCTAATGGAACAGAGAGTGCTCCATCTTCTCTAAGTGGTTGATTATATTTAAAAAGACCAATATTATCAATTGGAACAGTATCAATTGGTATATCATTGCCTTCAGAATCTTGTAATGTTAAGAGCAAGTTTTGAGAAAGATCAATTTTTCTAGCTAAAGGAGCATGATATTTAATCTCAAATCTATTATAAAGAGTAAAATTCCCGCTCTTTAAGATGGTATTATATAAATTTTTGAAGTAGATTCTATATCCATCTGCTGAAATGATATAATCTGTCCCTAATTCAAAGTTATACTTAAATCCTGTACCATTTTCTACTCGAACATAGCTAATTAAAGATACAGGACTATTACTTGAATGAATAAGAGTGATAGGATTTATGCCATAATAGATAACCCTAAAGACGTCTCCAGAAGAGTATGGAAGGTCTGCTATGCTTAATTCTCCATTAGCGTTAATAGACCAATTATATTGACTCTCATCTAACAATTCAAATATATTAGAATCACTCCAATTTACATATATGCCTTCAAAAGAGAGTACCCCTGTCTGAATGAGCTGTCCATCATAATATTCTGCACCTTGTAAGACAGCCCCATCACTTACCACATCTTCATAAAGTAATTTTTTATCTATTGAAAATTCCTCAATAAAATCGTCTTTCGTTATCCAACTACGATTTAGCATATCGTATCGAGCAAATGGAATTTCAACTAAATAATCTCTGTTATCATTTCCATATGAATCTAAGGAGCTAAAAGATATTGGAGAAATTGGTCTTCCGTTAAGTACCTTATATGAGACTAACAATTCAGTATCATAATCAATGAAAGCTTGTGAATATAAGTCCCAATAGATATGTAATAGAAACGCATTATCTACATAGCTAATGCAAGGATCTTTATTGAAATCTAAAATAGTCTTTTCTTTGAAATATGTTCCATTTAAAGTACTATAAAGAGGTAGAATATCTAAAGTATCATCGCTATTATTATCGATATTGGCAATATAATAAATAGCAAATTCTTCTAGATCAATAAAAGTATCATCACTGAACGGAGATTCAAAATCAAGATGATATACTGTGTTACCATCAAGTGCTTCTTGATAATTATATATATATACCCTATCTTCAACAATATATTCGTCATTATCAAGCACTGCTCCTTTAAGTAATAATGACTCTCCGTATTCTAACTCATATGTATCATACTCCAAATAAATTGGCTGTTCAGAAGATAATGTCTCTTGAGTTATATTTAGAGTAAATGAGGTGGCGTCCACAAACGAGATATTGAAAAGAGATGTTCCAGGTGAACTAATAGTCACATTAAAGATACCGAGACCAGGAGGTACTTGAAATTTTGAATAATAATACCTTGAATAATATCCAGATAAAGAGTCTTTATTTTGTTTTGTAATCCAAGAAGCACCATCAAATGAATAGATTTCTCCTGAACTGGCATTGATTAAACTTATAGGTATTGTAATTAGATCATTTAAAATAACTGAACTTAACGTGTTATTGAACCGGTAGTTTAGCTCAATATAATCGGAATATTCGACCTCTAACGGAGTAGCTGAACTCATATTAATTTTCTGAGTATTATAGAATACCTCTAATCCTGTAAAATCGATATTAAGACGTTTGATCTTAAATTCTGCTTGAGCAAAAAAATCGTAATAGTCGGGAGCTCTGAAAACTACTGTTGAATTGACATATCCCTGGTCATCCACATCAACCGAATCACAGATCAGATTGTATAATTTTAATTCTGATATACCTATCCGTTGATAAGGAAGGTTTAATACCGAATAATCTCCAACTTCTTGCTTGAATGAGCCTGGCCATAACTCTGAATCTGAGATGGTGATTATTATAGATTCTAATAACGATAAATCAAACGGAGTTCCTGGATTTGAAAATGCTAATTCATTTAAGTCAATATATAAAGGTATTGACATCATTTTCCCAAGCCCGAGAATCTCAATTTCATATTGTTCTTTGATGCTTTCTAAGAAATACTTGCGTAGATCAATATCCCAATATACCTTTGAAAATGTCTTTCCTGTAAAATCATGAAAGCTAATTGTAAGCTTTTTTAATGTGGTGTGTTCATAATATAGATCAGGAATTGTAAAATTAATGAAAAAGCCATCAGCATTAGATAATTGGAACTGATCATAGAAAGGAGAAGCGTCATAATTGAAATAAATTAAACCATCTTTAACTTCGGATGGATCATTATATAAGTCATGCACGCGTGATTCATTTGGGAATCTTATAACTCCTGCATTATCAACAATGAAATCAATCATTAAACCAAGGTATACGATATCATCATTCTCTGAAGATGCATTATAATAGAAAGCTTCCCTTATACGAGCGTAATTTTGTAGGATGTATCCTCTGTCATAAATATGATCAATTTCTAATGTAGAATCCGTATTATATGTTAAAGGATTGGTTATTATGATATCCTCGTCAACAAGTACATGTTTCACTACACCGAAGAAATCTGAATTTCTTACTTCCCAAGAGACATGGTTTATTGGGTTAGTATTGGAATAAATATTGCTAGAGATTAAAGAATCAGAGTAAGTAATCAGCGTTTCATAAGAATTTTCACTTCCAAAGGAAAGTTTGTAAAATCCATTATCTAAATAAGCAGTCCCGTATCTAAAACCGTTAATATAGGCATCCAAATAATCCACATGATTAAACTGATTGTTATCTGTAAATGTTATTTCGCGGTCAATTGTATTTAAAGAATTTAGATCAATGTTATTATCTGATAATGATATCGGCTTTTCTTTTGAGAATAAAATATACTCAAAATTACTATTATAAATTGAGGTAATATTTTCATTTCCCGCAATATCGATTACCTTATATTCAATGGAAAAATTATTTGAAAGATAACTTAAATTCCCTAAAATTGCAATTAAAATCAAATCAAATTCAAACCATTCTGTTACAAATCCTGATATTCTATCTATAATCCTGTACATTTCCACGCATGGATATGTTTCATGATTCATAAAAGCTAACTCTGTTAAAGGAGTAGCCGTATTCGTCTGAAAATCTTCTGTCCCATTTCCTAAACTAATTTCTGGGGTAGGAAGATCAAAATCTGCTGTAAAGTTATACCGGTAGGTGCCATTATTGTTAAAAATGTCAGTTATAAAGAACATAAGCTCTATAATATCTCCGGTTGAAGCTCCCGTATCACCTGAGATGTCGGTCCATGTATATTCATATACGCACGGTAATGAAGGATGGAGCGTCATATTAGCTACGAAATTATCTGCGGTTCCATTATTATAATATAATTTTACACTCTTTGACTCGTGTTCACCAATAAGAGAGAAATATGTATCGTTTGTTAAGAAACGAGATTGAATGGTATAATCTATAGCTAATCTATCTAAATATAGTTCGAAAGGGGATGCGCCTATAGCTTGATATCGAATTCTCACCCCATTTGTAGAGTTTATATATTGACTTTCTAATTTAAAAGAATTATCATCAAATGATGCATTATTATTTGTGGTTTCAATTTCATCCCATTGAGAGCTATCCCAATTCCAAATATCCATCTCGACTACTTGGGACACATTCGTCTTATATGAATATCGTAAGGTATTTACAGAAGAGCAAAGGGGATCATCAATTTCCATATCTATTTGAACATCAAGATCACTATAACTTTGGTTATAGTACACTTTTACCCAGAGTGTATATATCTTAAAGTGCCCCCATTGTGGAGGAGAGCCATATAAAGTAGGATTTGGCTCTGCACTTATGGCAAGTCCGTTCAAATCTGTTTGGTTTTTATCTAGTCCTGTAAAATCATATCTAAAATCATTCCCATTTTCGTAATCAGCATCATACTTTTTAGTAGGCCAGCTCGCTCCATCATCCCAACTAATCCCAATATCGGGATCATTAGAATAATATTTATTCCCGTAAATATACACTTCAATCTTCGTTATTTTTCCTCCTGGGGGAAGAGTAAAATTCGACATTTCATAGCTATCTAATACCAGAGGATATGGGGCGCCTCCTCCAGAAACATAATCAGATGAGGTTTTAGAAGGATATTCATCTATGGTGGTATAATGAGTCCCAGAGGGGACAGCATACCACTCAGTAGTAATATCTTGATTAGGGATAACTATATCAGAACCGGAGCCAGAGGTATAATCAGCTTCAATAGTTGTATAATTATTGTCAATAGATTCTAGATCATTAAAAGCTGTTAGGGTACCGCTGGTAAAATTAAAAGCAGATTGCTCAGGGACTTTTAATAAACTCTCTTCTCTTATATTTGGCAGCTCTAGATATCCTGAAGGAACTAAAAATCGCAAATTAGCATCGGTATATTCTTGATCTAACAAAATATTACGAAAACCTTCAGTACTTTCAGTGAAATTATAATATAACTGCTGTCGTAGCATAAGACGTTGTTTTGTATCCGTACTTCTAAGAAAGCCTCCAAATACACCAATATCTGGAATTTCATCGTCATCAAGGACGAAAATTTCATTTCCTTCCTCGATATAATTTGGACCATAAATTGCAGTTAATTCGAATGGAACTGTGTTCTCGCAGGCGGAAATTCTTGTAGTATCATACAATGAATATGAAATTAAAAGATCATACTTGTTTAAAGTGAGTGTTGCAATAATGTCTAGTTTTGATTTGGATCCTACATTCAATTCAAGAATACAAGACCAATCATATTCTAATTTAATTTTAATGATATATTTACTATTTTCAATATCATGATATATGAAATGATCAATTTCTTCACGAGAAAGAGTTATTTCATTGTTTTTTAAAGAAAATTTTTCAAAATCAAAATATTGATTCCTGATATACACATTATAGCTTTCTTCAAGAAGGGCATATTGAGAGAAAATAAACGTTTCATCAAATTCAAGCTCACCGCAATAATCTAAATTAAGTGTAATTTCTTCTAAATAAATATCGGAAGAGGTATAATATTCAGTAAGATCAACATCGAATATAACTTCAGGAGTTACCTTTGTTTCTGTTTTAGGGGTACTATAGTACATATTTGCTCCAATTGATGTAATTGAAAATTCTCCCTTAGATAAAAAGCACTCTTCGCTAACACATTCTATTGTAAAGATAATCTTTACCTCAAAATCCCCAGTTCCCGTTTCATTAAAATAATTCTCAAACATAAGGAAATTTCTATCAACAATATAAGAAAACGTATTCGTGCCTGTATAATCGTTATAGCATACAAAGTTAGTCTCATCCCATCTATCTTCTCTATAATTGTAAAGATAAGTTTTTAATAATGATGAGCTTTTAGTTTCATCACTAAGCCTTAGCCTTCCAGAATTAAGGTCAATAGTATCATATTGAAATCCTGGTATTTCGGAATACTGGATAATTAGTTCCATAAATTTAGTTATATTTTTCACATAATCATACTGAAACGTTAAAGTAACAGGATTTAACGATGATATCATACCCTCATGCCATTCAAATGCATTGTATATAATATCTGCAAAAAGATACCCATTATAGTCTTTATATTGACCAATTAAGGTTATAGATTTCTGATCCAAATCAAATATATAATCAATATGCTCACGCAAGATCTCAGATCCAGCATAGAGATTATCAATTTCAAAATTATAATTGTATTTTAGATCTTTTGACTCGAATATATAATTTGATGTATCTACTTGAGTTAAAATTATGTTATTTTGAGGAATTGTGAAATAAGGATCTTCAATCGATTCTTCATTATAATGGTATAGAGAATGTTGAGAATCTATTTCAACACTTGCATATAACAATTCATGGGCAAACATTCCCTTGAAGAGATTACCATCTATATAGCATTCGCTAATCACGGCCTCTAATGTGATATATAGGTCAGAAGAAGAATCTTGAGTGAGTATCTCTGCTAAATCTGCTTCTCTATCTAAGTCATAATCATATTCATCAAAACTAATATCAAGTTCATAATAATGAAATCCTAAATAATTTGTATCTAAGGCTTTTTCTAATGTGCCAATAGAGCTAAGTTCATTGGTATCTATACCTAACTCATATAAGCTTATTTTGAGGGCATAATCTTCACATGTTACTTGAGATAATTCAGAATATATAACATCTTTAAATCCTGAATTAAATTCTAAATGAAGTGTGCCACCCACAAAATCAGAGGAATTGGCTAAAATATCATATCTAAGTAAAGTCTCGTCTTTTATAGAAAATCTATATATAGTAGTATCATCAACTTTCCCAAAATGTATGGTTCCTTTTACAAGTGAATCGGGATGCGTGGTATTTGTGAAGTCAACAAATGTACCATAATCATTAGAATCAATAGTATACCATACGTTTATACTTGGGTGAATATAGGTGCCATAATATGTATTATTTACCCATAAATCACTAACAAAGAAAGGATTGGTGTAGTTAACTTCGTCTGAAACAAAACTGTCTGGTAAATACCAGTAACCATCACTTGCATTATAGGTTAGATTTAATTGGGGTATATATTCAATGGAAACATTCGTAAATTGATACTTCATAGGAGAATTAAACGCAAGTTCATTCTCCTGAGTTATCCAATAATAATAGATTGGATATTCATAATTTACTGAATCCTCGGTAAAAATTCCTTTTACAGCTACAATCTCTCCTATATTATCTATTAAGCTTAAGTTGGCTCTAAAATTTTCATCGAGCTCAAGATTCGCTGTTAAGGAAGCTTCGGGATACATTATTTGCCGACTATTGCCTATAAATACACAATCAACAACGCCAACTTCTTGAGAAATTTCAATTGGAACTTCAGGATTCATTCTTTCATATACAAAATTATTGGAATCAGGATCAATTGAAATGTTACTCGGAATAATATACGATATAAATGCTAATTTCATTACACCATCTTTTATAATATTGTTGTTAAGATTATTGATGGTAAGTGGATTCTTAACATGGATATCATTATCATTTAGTATTGGGATAACATTATTTGAAGCATTAAAATCTTGTAAATAATCGATAAAATTATCTGAAAACGTTTCGGGGTCCCACACAGCACGATTATAACCTTGACTTTCCATCCATATCATTCCCTTAAAATCTTCCCAATATCCTGAAGTGTAGTTATAATACAATAACCGAGATCGGAGACTCCACGTTGAATTCGAAGCTCTGTTCTCTAAAATAATATCAAGATCTAAGGCAAGTTCCAGAATATTATTCTCATACGTAGCAAGGTCAATTTGCCCGAAATCCAATTGTAAAGGGGTAAGGAGCGGGATCTGTATATTATCTACAGCGCTACGGCGGAATCTGCTTGTCGAATATTCCGAATAATTCCCTAATATAGCAGGAACATATTTACTTTCATCATTTCCTTCAATATTATTATTTTCTAATGGTTTATTAGTATCTGGGTACACTTTAAAGTCAAGATCAAGATCTGAAAGCTCGAGATCTGCCCAGATAGTATTATTCCCCCGACCAAAGATTGGCGTCTGGATGGTATTTTTAAGCGTGAGATGAATACTATTCATCCCAAAATATGGATCATCGTACAGTCCAGAATCAATAGGTGTCTGATTTTGTTGCTTATGGGATAATGATGAAGTGACATTTATTTTTTTATCATTTTTCAATGAAATATTTACGGGCTGATTTAACCATTTTAATGCCAGATAATCTATTAGTAATCTTCTATCATAAGTTTCACCATCCATCCCCTCTGTATCACCAACAATAAATACCTTAATTGAATCAATATCTGCAAAATAACCATTAAAAGAACTATAATCAGTTGAATCAAAGGTGTGTTCTACAGTACCATCAATCCGCAAATTAGAGGTAAATGAGTTGGTCTTACCATTAAAATAAAGATAAAAATCATTTTGACCATTTAGCAGGTTAGTATTGTCAAATTCATTAAAATTGACATATGAAGTATCAGGATCTCGGCCTACTCCTTTTAAATCAACATATAAGTAATCTATATAGACTTGAGCCATTGGAGCACTAGGTGAAGCAACTGCTTTAGTCTCTATTTTGACTTTTACATTATAATAGTAATTTGGAAATACTACCTCTTGCCAGTAATCGCTAGAATTTAGATCTATAGTCCTTTCAATGTAATTAGCTGAATTTGGGATGTCTGAACCAAATTGTTCATATTGAGAGGTATCCCAGTTCATTATATAAATTCTCATATGAGAGTATTCTTCTTGTTCATCATTCCCATATGTATCCCAGAAATCCCATCTTACCTTTATTTCAACATCCACGTCAGCAGGTAAATTTGTTGGACTAAAACTACCTAAGGAAAAAAGATATTCGTCACTTGCAATAAGCCATTCATCTCGCAAATCGCTTGTCTTTACTTGATAATGTCGTTCTTCGTCATCATCTTCTTGAATATCCCAATTAGTATCATCATTTTCTGAATCTATAACACCATAACCGTAATATCCTGCAGCTACGCTAAGATCTCCGCTGTCGGGATCTCTTTTCTGGGTCCAGTCGGTTTTAAAGATACAATCAGAACTATCATCAACCTGAAGATCTATTAATGAACCTGTTGCTATCGCTCCTTCTGAGATATCAGTGGCATAAGAATCAGATAAAACGGTAGCAGAATCTATAATAAAGCCTGTTTCATTGTATATATATGTTTCTAAACTATCATAAGAGCTTGCAGTAAATATAGGGAGTAATTCATACTCAAAGATATTTTCATGAGCCATCTCATCATGAAAACTATAAATAATGTCAACATCAGCAGAGATTTGAGTAAATACATTCTCGGAAGTCAAGAATTCATCTTCCGCATCGAGTTCTAGCAGATCAGCGTGATTGTCAATAGCTTTATAGCTTGCAATCAGAGATTTATATTTAGCAAAATCTTGTTCATCTCGTATTTGTGTATAGTACTGAGACTCGAGAGATTTTACTCTAATTCCCTTATCCGTATCACCATAATGTGCCTCTATCTTTAATTTTGGTATGTCAAACTCACTATCAGTTATATTTAATAAGTCGGTAAAATCGTTATAGGTATTATTATAGAAGTATCCATGCCACTTTTGTTCATTAGGATTATAATAAAATGATATAACATTATCGCCAAAATCGAGTAAATGGTCATAAATAGTAATGTTAATATTATCATTTACAAATACAGAAAGATAATCTGTCTGATTTTGACCAGTACCTACTGGTTCTATAACAAATGATGCTCGATACAAGTCATGTTCAACACTCCAAGGCATGTAAGTAAAAATGTTTAGGTTGTCAATATGAACGATAAATTCCGAACTTGTTTCTAACTCGATCCTAAAGGAAATTGTATAATAATTACCATTGTCTAATTTGTAGAATTGATCTTCGGGGATTGAAAATGAAAAAGAATCTAAATCTGTTAAAATAAAATCAATATTTTCATAAAGACTACTGTCAAGATTTTTTATTTTAAAAGTAGCACCTTCTAAAGAAGCAGAACTAGCAAATCCTGTTAATTCTATCCCCATTTTTTCCATATCCAGAGTTTCAGACTTTGGTACATTGAATTCAAATTCAACACATACTTCCTGTGAGGTAGATTTTAGATTAGAGGATATATTGTAATATTGACCATCTTTAAAATGTCCAAACCAAGAAGATGTTAAGGGTGTGCCCGTCTCGATATAAGGTTTGTGAGGTTCTTCTAGAAAATCATAAGAGGATAATTGGGTATCAATTATACTTGCTCCTTCAAGAACTGAAATTGAATTAACCAGAAAGTAATCTGTATCATTTAGCATTCCAGAAAACATTAACTGGTCAAACTGAATAGTTTCATCGGTTTCAAGTGTTATAAACTGAGAACTAAAATCGTTATTTCCTTGAGGTACCAATGTGAATATTTGAACGACCTCACCATTACTATATAAGGTAAAGTTAATTTCATTGGATGTTTTGGGCTTAAATTCTATTATTATTTGATCATTGGGAGTAACGGTAATGTTTTTTGAGTATGTCTGACTTTTAAGACTTAAACTTTCTGATTCATTAGTTTGCATATAGAGTAATCCTGGTTCTTGATGCTTTTTTGCTAACTGGTATTTAACTTTTGGATTTGAATAATCAATACCGTAATGGATTGTATCAATTTTAAAATAATGTTCAGTTGTCTCTATTTCTCCTAAATCTAAAGTGAATGTAGAACCTGAAGCGAATGTTGATGAAAGCAAAGCACGGGTATACGGACGATCTTCCCACGTAATGGTGTCGATATCAAAAGATTCAGTAGAATATAAAAAGAGAGTTGGGGAAGCTCCATAAATACGAGATGCTTCTAACTCCCAGACGTCATTACTCCCCAAGGTAAGATATTTAGAAAAATCTTCTGTTATGATAAACGTTTCAATCTCTTCAGGTACTTCATATGATTCCAACCAGTCAACATCTACTTGATGATAAAAAATAGAGCTGGTTTCAATCCAAATGTATGTAAGATTGGGTTCCTTGTCTTCAATACGGGAGCTACCAATTAAAGAACTTTGTAACCCAGTGGTTGATGCAATTTCAAGGACTGGAGAATCATAATCTCCTAGGCTTATTGAGATGTGTGCTAGAGCACTAGTACTAATATCATAATAGAAATCAAACGTCTTTCTATCTGGAACCAGATTGTCATACCTAACTTTAGTCCTTTTGTCATAGGTACCAAAAGATTCTGAAATAATGCCCATATTGTTCCCATCATCTTCCCTTGTGTCATATACATCGGTACCTTGAACAAGCGTACCAGAATAAATAAAGGCAGAGTCACTCTCATGATTGGTCCTAGATAAATACTTATAGGTTGAAAGAACTTCAGTATCATAATTTGTAGAAGGATGAAGCGAACGTACTATTGTTGCGTCATTTACAACTTGCTCAAAAAGTATGATTTCTTCAGAGGTTCCGAATAAAGTCCATAATGTTGATTGAAAATTGTCCCTAAATTTTTCGGTCCTTTCAGGATCTTTAAGTTCAAATCCGCTATATCCATAAAGTCCTAATCCATTCTGAGTAAAATCTATTTTTTCACTTACATGCTCAGTACCAATGGCATTTGATTCAAACTCATCATAGTTTAAATAATTAGTATTAGTAAACGCATACGTGTTAAAATCACCAATACATAAATAAGCATCATCTGTTTGACCAGATTCACGCTTTGTTATTACACGAATCCTAAGTTCATGTAAATCGTTTAAAAAATTGGCATAAAATTCACTAGACGCGGGAAAGCTTGTTGAGTCATTATAAGCAGGGAAATGGACTCCAATTTTTGTATTTGGGGAAATAGTATTGAGAACAATACTCCCTAATTGGAATTTGTTTGCATTATAATCACTATCATAAAATAGAACCTTATAATCTTGATCAGTATATAACGTGTTAATTTGGTGACCTGAATCATCGTCTTTCAAAAAACTAGCTCCAGAGATAACGGAACTATCAAAAATAATATTGCCGTCACCATCGACAGTGTTTGGGAAACAATCCCCATAACTGATAGTGTTAATGTTGTCTAAATTTGTTGTTCCCCATTTAGGTCTGAATTTATCGTCGTTGTAGTTAGGTGTCTCTGGATGCCATGCCCAAAAGTCCATATCAAGACCATCTGGTCGGTATTCACTACTACCGTCTAAAGGTGCCATCGGAAGTGATTCCCACCTATTATACTCAAAATTCCACAATTGAAGAGATAAGGGATATTCTTCTGTGAAAGAAGTCGAATAAACAGAAGCGTCGAAAGATACTTGGACTTCCTTTAAACTGACTCGACTTATCACAGGTAATTTATAAGTAAACTCAAAACCAAAAACTCCAGTCTCCTCTTTTTCTGTAGTTATATACTGACTCCAATTTGAGAGAACGGTCTCTATTTCTTTTAATGATGCACCTTGAACAGCAGGAGTATTTGAAGAAATCCTCTCTAATTTAAAGTAATATACATTAGCACTACAACCATATATATTACCGAACCCAAATCCGATAGAATTAACATTTGTAATTAATTGACGATCAATACTAATTTCTGTAGCTAGAGCATATGTATCATCATTAATATCTAAATAGCAAATTTCAGTACTTGTAGAATAGAAGCTAAAGTAAAAATCGTCTCCATTATAACCATCTTCTAACAAAAATTCCCCGTTATAACTATGCCCTCCAGAACCACTAGCGCTACTCAAGACTAAATAATTAGAATCGTTTACCTGAGTGTACTGGTAATTACCATCATCAAACCCTATGTTATTGAGCGTATCGTTTAAATTTTCAGGAGTTATTGTAGATGGGAGTACGCCCGAATCGTAGATAAGAGATACTGATGAGTTATAAGGTGTGATATCAGTCAATTCGTTTTGTACTAGAACCATCTGTCCATCTCCAGGATAATACTTGTATAATCCATTCTGACTTGATTCTTCATGTATCTCAGAATAATACATTTGAGAGAAATTGAAGTCTTCTGAGATAAATGGGTTGCTTATCCATACACCATCTACGTAGTTTCCCTCAAAGCTTCCATCAAACATGGTTTCGCCAAGGTAATCATCTTTTGCATTAAGGTTTTGAGCTAGAATCCCAGAATCATAAGTATCGCCATAACAGATTAAGGAGTTCTCTAATTCGGGTATCACATATTCAGAGCTCCACTCAGATTTAACATCGGGATAAATAGCAGTAGATCCTAATCCCGATATAACAGGGGTATATTGATAAGTTAAGCTATTAGGAAGCGAGTTCCAGTTTGCTAGAGGGCTACTATAAGAAGTTGCGGGATTTAACCATAATAAAGGCAGTGAAATATCTGAATAAAACAGTCCCGAAGCAGATATAGTCTGAGTGTCTGATGTACCGCTTTGTTTTTTAAACGAAGGATCAATACTAGTCCTTTCTTCGGAAACAAACGACTCAAACGAATAGGCTACTTTTACATAAGCTAAGCTGGACCAGATGGAATTTAAATCAAGACGTATTTCTGTTCGTGAACTATGATACTTATCAATGTTTAGATCATACCAATTATTATCTCCTGAAAGTTTATAGGTAATCTTGTTAACCATATAAATTGGTATCTTTTCAGGAACGATAAGAGGATAATAAGTTGGCTGTAAATCCTGTTTTGCGTATACGACAGTAGTAAAACATATGGGACTTGAAATAGTGGAGAGATCTTTAAAATAAGAAATTTTGGTTTCATACAAACCCTGTCCAGAAGCCACGATTAACTTTCTGATGTTGTTTTCATGGATTGTCAGGAGATCCAGTATTCGGAATTTGAGTTCATCGAAGCCTGAGACCTGAAAATCAACCCATTCTTCAGTTCCCGTTTTTCTTCTTAAAGCGATTACAGCATCCATTTTTCCAATAATTAAGCGTTCAACACCAAGGACAATTGACTCAGCTCCATTTATCTCATCATATTCTATTACTGAAATCTTGCCTAAAATTACATCAACAATAATATTTTTTATGCCTAAATTAAAATCATATTCAATCAATTGAGAATAGTGTGAACTTGAGATTTCTCCTGCTACTAGTATTGCTTTTCTATCGGTAGCAGAAAAATAATTTACGATTCGAATAGAAGTGGGTTCAAAATTAAAGGGACAAATACAATCTTTAGTTTTAGTAAGTGTATAATCTAAATTAAAACTATATAGCCACATACTAGATTGAGATGTAGAGTCTTTTTGGTGGACGGACATAAGGGTTGTAGATGCCCTACCGTCATACTCGATATCAAATGAGTAATAAGTATAACCCGAAAGACCTGTTACATTTTCTTTAATAATCCACTGAGAACTAGTTTGATTTAAATAGATCACATCAATTTGAGATGAAGATATACGAATAATCTCCCATTTTCCATCACGATGAATATCAAAAAGCTTGAAGACTTGATTATTAATTGATGATATCGTTACTTCACTACTTAAAGAAATATCTTGTTCCCACCCACTAACTTCATTAAAAGTATATACGGAAATATCCAAATTTGACCCTGATTCCGAGATAATTATTGGTTGCCATTCATCTGCGTCTGAGAATATCCCCCAAGATCCCCAGAGATCATTATTTTGAGGGGATATTACTTGTAAAGGCAAATAGTCATAAGAAAAATTATTCATTGAAGAAATAAGTGAGGGATCATCGCTAATATCCCAAGTTATTGAATAACTTCCATCAGAAAGAATAGTTGCAGGATCAGTCTGTAATTTTATCCATTCCTTCTCAATAGGATTATAGTATTGAGCGATAATATCATATAAATTTATAGACCCGATATAATTTTCAATTATTCCTTCAATATCATTTTCATTGGAAAATGCTGAAGAATTATATTCAAAAATATGACCAAAAACTAAATCAGTTATTAATTGAATTTGAATATAATCGTATAATTTTACCGTATGAGTTTGATTTAAATAATTTCCAGCTCTATCAAAGAGATACACCTTTAGGGTATAATTTTCTGAAGGCATTGTTTCTAATAAATCACCATCCCAGTAATAGTTCCATATATTTTCTGCCCCAGAGTAATAAGCTCTTCCAATATCAGTCCACACAATAGTATCGTTAGATCCATAAATCATAATCCTCTCTACATCGATATCTCCCGCAATAGTTGGGAGCACCGAAGATATATTTAGTTGGATAGTGCTATCAAGATAATCTTCAGTACCAAAAATCATAATCCCAGATCCTGTGGAATTAGTGCCTAATGACCATTCGAACACGTTTTGATCGATTGGATCTTGTCCTATTGAGTTATCAAATATACCTGTTATTTTATGGGATATGAGAATATTATCTAGACCATCCTTAATTTCATACCAAAAAAGAAATTGGTCTCCCTCTTCAAGTGAAAGAAATTCTGTTATATTGAAATAATTGCCAGAAGATATCAATTCCCAATTTTTAGAATTGTTATTGAATTGTAAAGCAATCTCATCATCTACTAGTTCATAGAACTGAGCATAAATTTGCCCTGTTAATGCCGAAGAAAGAGCATATCGATATTGGGAATCGATGTATAATAGTAATGAGGTACCATCAAGGAGAATTGTAAATTTATCTATTGTGTAGTTTCCGATTGTAATACTATAAATGTTTTTGATGTCTTGGACGTCATTAGAATCTCCATATCCTGTAATTTCGTACAAAAATTGCTCATAATTCAGTGATCCTGCAATACTAATATTACACCACGCTAAAGGTTTAGTATAATACATTGTTATATTTTCAATTCCAAGTTGGTCAGCAATAGTTTGATCTATTTGACTCCAATCAAAACCGTCATAAAGCGTATCAAACGCAGAAATAGTGAGAGATTCATGATCATTAAAATATAAGGTCTCGATGATTGTGGAATTGAATATACTCTCATTATCAACATAAATATGCTCCTCTATTAAATCTACTATGGGATATGAATTATCAAAATAAGTGTCCTCAAGGACATATGTATTAAAGTTACCAGCAGTATCAGTGGCAATTAGAGTAATATTATAATACCCATTTTGTAGCCAATTTGTATCAATTAAAATATGCCATTGATCTTCCCCAATTTCAATTATTGTCAATTCAAAATCAGGAGCAATGGTATCAGATGAAAGATGTAAAAATTCAATAGTAATACTATATTCTGAGCTTTCTGTTAAGGTTGCATTTATCTCAAGTAAATCATTTCCATAAATATAATTCGTCTGCACATAACTAAAAACTGGGGGAGATTTGTCAATAAATATTGCAAATGGATATTCTGAAATCTGTCCTAATGTATCATTACAAATTAATTTAACATTCTTTATACCTTCTGTTATTGAGGTATCGTTAAAGTAGAATGTATAGATCTTGTCGATAACATCCCAATGACCCGAAATAGTGGTATTAAAGTAGTAAGAAGAGATACCTGAAAAATCTGAAATAAAAAAGGAGATAAAGCCAGACTCGGGATTTATAGAAACATTCGTGCTAAACTGTGGATGGATTTGTGGACCTTGATAATCAATCGTTAGAGGCTGTGAAATAAAAAAAGTAGAAATTGCCGATGAAATATCATAAAATTCTGCAATACAAGTATAATTATCTTGAGGTAAGAGTGTAAAATTATAACTCCCAACGAAATGATTTGAATTCCGCACCCCTGTTGAGATCCCATATTTTATTGTAATAGGGGCAGAAGAACCATATGTACCATCTAATGATTTTGAAGTTAATAATTTAATAAATAGGTCATTGTCATCAATATCAATATAATAGGAAAATGAATATGAGGTTCCATTTACAAGAACTTCTTCTATGGAACACACTTCCCCAGATTGAGGTTGAGGGAGTTCTATTTTAAATTTATTTTTTGATATTTCTATATCAGATGTGTTATAAATTTCCTCATCTTGATCGTCTAAATAGGTAGAAAGAGAGATTGATGTAATAAATTCATTTAGAGAATTATATACTTTTAAAACAGGTGGATTATTATTTGAAAGAAAGGGGACGCCGTGACTATTGTTATATGTAGTTGCTGTACTTATGGTGTTCATCCAAATATTATTGGTATCACCTGAAATATTTACATTCACATCTGCGATTTGTATGATATCCAAAAAGGCTTTTGATGTTACAATTATTCTATATATCTTAGAGGTTACCGCTATGTTATCGGTTGTCTCTTGAAATAATGCTACTAAGATATCTAGTTCTGTAAAATCTGATCCGAATATATCGTAATATGTTGAATTAAACTGTATATCAACAGCTCCATCATCGGTAAAGTAAATGTAATTTTGCTCTGATGAAATGTTTTCAAGAGAAAAACTTTCATAACAAGTGCTCACAGTGACTTTTTTAATATCATTATCTTCTGGAACTATTTTTAATTCCAAGTCTAGCATATCATTTGAGTTTAAACCATATAAAGAATCGCTTAAACCTTCTATGGTAAACTTTTCATGATTATTAAAATCCTTAATAAACCAATATGTTGAGTTTAATAATACCTTGCTATTTGACAAATGATCAAAACCAGTAAACTGGAGAGTGATATTATCATCTGCCAACTCAGAAATATCAAGAACTATATCTGCACGAGAATTTTGAACCATAAATGAACCATATTTAATCCAATTAGCAGTTAGAGGAGTTGTATATTTATATTCAACATCTACATACCAAAAATCATTATCAGTAGAGTTAATTGCTAAGGTCAGCAAATTACTTTCTATACTATCATAAGTTGCTTCAGGAGTGAAAGTATAAGTTGGACCAGTAAGCAATTCCATATCTGGTCCTTTTATATCTAAAATCGTGTTATTCAAAGTATAATTCACATAATAGGAAGAAAACTCAGAGCCATAGGTAAGATTTACTTCAACAATAAAATTAATATCATAATTGCCAGCAGTTAAATTATTATCATCTATCCAGCCTGATATCGAATCTAAATTGATTAACCAATAATTAGAGAGCAGTTCGGTATAATTATAAGAAGATAAGAAATCAATATCTCCAGATCTGTTAATAAATAAACTTAAGGAATCAAAATGCCATTGGTAGTCATGATCAATATTCAAACCTATCTGAGAGTTATGATTAATTCGTCCTTCTTTATCAATATAGGTGAAATTAATAAGCTCATCAAAATGATCAATCTTAAAATAGGTACTATAATAATCATACACAAAATTCCCTAAATCATCCGTTGCTTTCGCTATAAAATACCAGGAAGAGTTGTCTGGAAGATTATTGCTTTCTTCGACAAAAGAATACAATTCGTCATGATAATTATATGAAGTTAAAAGATTCCACTCTTCAGGAGTAGGATTCTGCAAATCTGGTTGCTCGCCTGTCAGGTAAAATTCTAATAAATCGATAGGTTTACCGGTACTATTACATTGAAAATTTAGATACCCGTTTATCGTTTGCCCTGAAACTGTTATCGGTGTCCAACCAACTTGATTATCTTCTTTATACACGGTAACGTCGATGGCAAGGAACGGACCACCTGCATGACTTTTTATTGCTGCGTCTGAAATGGAGCTATTAAATACTGAAATATCATCTAAAATCCCTGTAAAGGAACGATAAGAGGAGATTTCAGCACCAATAATAAGTTTTCCACCTTCTTTAAGAGCACCGCCACCACCCCACGGTTCTGCGGTTGCACCTATGGCTTCTCTACACCAGGTATCTCCAATAAGCACATCAACATCATTTCCACTGTCATTAAAGCGAAGAACTAAATAGTTCCACGTATGAAGGGCCACAGCTCCTGGAAACCCATATGAAGCAGTAGTTTCTACAGAATTAGTGCTCAGAAAAATTTCAACAAATCCAGTCTCATTTACTCCCAATTCAATAATTCCTTCTTTCGAGAAAAAGACATTTTTAACTCCATTATCACTTTCATTAGACGTAAATGAGGTTGGATAAATCCAGCTTGTAATTACAAATACATTATCGAGATCATCATCCAGTACATCATTCCAATCCACATAATCGAAATCTTCATAGGTTGAACCATTTTCTCCGCCACTACCTAAAGGAACTGCTATGATAAAGCTTCCTTTTCCGTAAGTGGTTCCGCTGCTCCCTGCATACCCATATCGAGTCTTAAAAGTTTGGGATTCTGCGTTCAGTTCTTTAATAGCAATACCCATCATTGGGATACAATCGGCAGGATTTCCAGAGTCCTTCGAATCAACATTCATTACACTGATTGTACCGGTACTTGTACCTACGGTATGGGTTACCTCGGCATGAGAAGGATAACTGGTTGAATCAGGCTTGATGACCATTCCACCGATGATAAAATAATCTTGTTGAGAGGAAGGAGTAAATTGTATGGTTGATTTATCTGCCCATTGACTGGTGGTTGGCGTATTTGAAGCATCTTCAGTTGATTGGGTGTCATCACCCATCGCCCCTAGTCGAATAGCGATAACCCTCCGTTTTCTCACATCAGCATTCCCATTCGAACCTCCCGTTCTACAGGCTTGTACTTTAAAGGTCTTGGAACTGGTAGGCATATTGACAATACCACCCCACATAAATGAATGCCAATCGGTAGTATCTTTGGATTCATAAGTCACATAATTTTCATAACTTTCTTCAGTATTATCTACAGGGAGATATTCAGCACCGCTATCATAATCAATTCGTCCACAAATGGTATCGCCCGCATATCCACAATACATTTCCATGCTCGCTAATACTAAATAATCTCCTGCTGTATCGGGAGTAAAGGTTATGGAAACTGCATCACTATAGGAACCTTCGGAACCGGCAAGAGAAATCGCTCCTTCATTTGCGGCATATTCATACATCCCAGAGCTATCAAGCCAATCATCAAGCCGTAATACGACAATACGGGCATAACGAATATACCCCGTACCGCCTTCCTGTTTCGCATCTATATCAATTGAATGAGAACCGCTTCCTAAACTTTCTGCCACGTACATTGTTGACTCGCACTTATATTCATAGTCTCGATTTGAATTCACACCTTCATATAAAGCTTCCATCATAGTAGTAGTATCATCCAATTGAGCTCTAACTCCTATCGAATACTCGGTTACTGCAGGAGTCACTTCACAGCTTACAATAATTAAATAATCGCCTTCTGCGGGAGCTATAAAATCTAAAGTGTGCTTTTCCACATAACTTGAGCTGGTAATCGATTGCTCACTATCAGATTCAGCATGCCAATTACTTACAGAACTACCTCCACCACTGCTAGAAACAATACCATCTCCATCGAAAGAAAGAGCAGAATCACGTTTTCCAGCAGTAGTCCATGTTGTATTACCCTCAATTGTGCCTTCTAAATTATTAATAATATCTGTAGTCGTTGAACCTTCAGATTCTGAAAACTCAGCCATGAACGCAAGAGAGGAAGGAGGTGCTCCTTCTGAACTGCTTGTAAGAACCTTAATAAAATCATAAAGGGTATAGTCCCAATCAGGATAAAGATTCATGTCTTCGTCCCTAAACACCCTTTCATCAGAAATGGGGGTCTCTAAACCTCCAAATTCTTCATAAAATAAGGGATTATAGAATTCGCTTTTGCAGGAAGATTCTATTTTTACCATTTGATTTTTTTCGATTGAACCAAATACAGTGTGGTTGTAATAAAATCTACCTCTGCTATCGGTGCTTATGTTAGCAATATTCACATACCGATCATTTTCTTCAATGAATAATTCGAGATTATCTAATGAAACTGTTCTCTGAGCAGAATTTTGAATTCTTCCATCAAAAATTACATTCCAGCAAAGTTTTCCATTTATTTCATATTCAAAGGTATAAACTGAATTGTAATGGAACCCATCTTCAATTGGCTCATTGAAAGGCTCAGTCGGGATTACGTATAAATTATCCCTAACAAGAATCAGCTCATATATTTGGGGTGACGAAGAACGACACCCAAATCCAGTTAGTACACTATAATAAACCTCAACTTTATAAGTTCCAGGAGCCAAATCAAATTTATTTAAGGGTATTTGAGTAATTATCTCATAATCCTTTTTAGGACCTGTGAGATACTTGGAAGAAATTTCATAAGATTTTAGTATCCGAAATCCCTCTATTGATGGTACATCTTGTGGAATTATGCGCACTCTTACAAGCGAAGTCTCTCCAAAATCCAGAGATACTTTACATTTTATAATAAATTTATCATTAATTGACATTCCATCGAAATCGTTGAGAGAGGAGGAATATTCTAGAGATCCATAATTAATAGAGGCGAGATTAAGCCCATTTTCTTGCGGAACTCTTGCAAACTCAAAATTTGGAGAGCTAACCGATGCTAGCGAATTTACAGAGAAAATTAAGGAATATAAATTAAGGAAAATAATCATTAAAAGTGCTATTCGAACATGCTTATCCTCAAAATAAGGAGTTTTAACTGTGGATTTATTTTTAATATTATATAATTTATACTTTCTTTTTTGTAGTAATTTTATTACTTTTACTTTGATAGATTTTGCTTTAATAGTGAATAAGAGAATGGAACAAATTATACCTAGTACTGGTATAAATTGCCACTGGGGGATCATAATGAAAACATAACATAGGCTTACGGTAAGACCAAGAGTAAATGTCCATAGAAGAGGGAACTTAATTTCATGATATTTCAACCCATAAATCCCATTTTGCTTTTGAGTTGAAGATCTCCTTGGTTTTACTTCATATAATGGTGCGAATAACACCGCAAGAATAGAAAATACAATCGTCCAGAAAGGTATTAAAAACTGGGCATCACCATAATTTTCTTGTAGTGCTAAAATGGCTAGAATGATTGGTAGACTCAAAGATGATATTAACATAAAAAACTGAGCAAAAAGATCTAAAATACGATTTTTAAAGATAAAGACTAAAAAAAGAGAATAGAAAATGATAGGGATCAATAAAAATAGAGCTGAAACATCTTCAGGTAGCCTATTACTAGAAAAATTATGATAATAAATCCAAATACTGCCCAAAAGACCAACTAATGGCAAGAATTGGAGAACTTGAATAAATTTCTTACGGACCATTAAGTAGATTACTATTAATCCTATGAAAAAAGTAAGGATAAATAGCACAGTGTTATTGAAACCACCTAGAAAAATAGGAGCTTTGAATGGGAACTTAGTAGTAAATACATCAACTAAATAGGTGCTAACTATGTTATATATAAAAAGACTAAAAAAACCTAATCCTGTGATACAACAAAGGAATACAATTGTCTTAACAAGGATATTTTTATATACTAAATAGGATACAAAGATAACCACAGGAAAGACAACCAATAATGGTTTTAAATTATTAACGGCAAAGAGTATGAGAGCTCCAAGGAAAGTACCTGCTACGCTAGCAGCAATGAATAATTGTTGTAGAGATCTTCCATTATCTTTCATAATATTGTGGTTGATGGTAAAAATTACATAATAGGTAATTTCCAATAGGATTAATAGTAAAATATCTCCCTTAGTATTAGAAAAAAAGAGGATGTTCATATACCCGCAAAAGAACAGTAAAAAGGAAAAAGAAACAGTGATAACTTTAAGTGTACTATCTTTTAAACTTAACCTACTAAACACTTCTTGGAACTTCGGTTTTGATCTTCGGGATTCTAATTTAAGTCTCCTCTGTTTCTTGATTATGTTGAAGTAATAATACGCCCCTTTAAAAGCACAAAATACTGATAAAAATAAATATAAAGGAATTAGAACATAAAGAGATTCTTGTAATGGATTATTTAAATAGAAAAGAATAAGAAAACTGAGAATGGACGGCGCTGAAAATATCAAGGCTAGGATTATAAAACTAAAATAATATTGATATTTTCCTTGAGGTTCTTTTTTTTCTGTAATCTTAATTTCTTTGTTTTTGAATAATTGCAAAGAAGGTAAATGATCTTTTGGGAGATCTTGATGTTTCGTAATTTCATCCGTTTTGTCAACTTTTTCTATTGATTTTTGGGTATATTTTGCTGAAACTTGTGTTTGTTTCAATCCAGAAGATCTTATCTGATCTATCTCATTATCGAGAGTAGTCAGATTATAATTATCTAGTGAATAATTAATCTTTACCTTTTCAAATGAAGTATCCACAGAAGGAGAACGAATCATTTTTGAAAGCTCTCTCTCATACTCTTTTTTAGTTTTTGTGCTTTTACTCATTTTTTACATCACTTTATTTTCATCTCTAAAATTCAATATTAAAATGTATTAAAGATCGATAATTTCAACATTTTTTAATAAAAAATTTACGATCAGTTTTTTCACATATTAATATCAAAGTGTGAGACCTGTGATTTTTTTTCTCTTTAATAAAAAAATATATTCGTGCCATCATTTAAAAACTTTTTTGCATATGGGTAAATTATACAGAATTTTTTACAGATTTTTTCCCTTGCTAAACCTAATTTTTTTAGCACAAAAATTTAAGAAGAGTTTATTATATTTTTGAACCAGTCCATGGTGACGGAATGGTTTTTTGACCAGTTCCACGACCGTGGAATTGAAATTTGGATCATGAAATAATTTTTTTCTTTAAATACTCCAGATCGGATAATATATCAAAATATGATTAGGAGGTTTGAAATATTGGACAATGATGATTTTAAAAAGATTATTGAAAAATTAAAACTCCTTAAAATGCTTGTAGTTATTAAGGAGATCATTAAGATGCTTAGATTTATCCATTCTGAAAGACTCTGTACTCCCATGAAAATACGATCAGAAGTAAATTTAGGAAAGAGTGCTATATATAATTATTTAATTATATGTTTAGATCTTAAACTAATTGTAAGGTTCGATCTTCCAAAAATACATGAAGATGGTTCTCATTATATGGTAATGACTACGAAGAAATTAAAAAAGTTTCTCGAAGAGTTAGATAATTACACCAAAGAAATTTTCACTTAAATTTGGTATTTTTTGGTAAAAAACAATATCTATCAAACGACATTTGTGTTAAGAATTTAAGAAAACCGTTATCAAAATTAAAATTTATGGAGGTTGGTTTGACACACAAAAAGGAGTTAAGCTAGACTTTGTAAATCGTAATTATTATAAGCATAGCTTTCTTTAAAATACAATAATATGACAAAATTATTTGTAAATGAATCGCAAATAATTTTCTAAAATTGATAAAAAAATTGTATAAAAATTCAGGTGGTAAGAAATAAAGAAATATTTTAGGACATTTATCTTAGTTTCTATGCTTTTAGTATTAAATATTCATTCAGCTCTTTTACTTGTGGATGCAAAACAAGGTGAGGATGAATATGCCACTTTCTCATGGACACAAACCACGTATTCTGCAACGTATTCTAAAATTTGGGATGGTGAATCGGTAATTCAAAATTATACGGGGTCATATTCAGATGTTTTTACCTTTACAGACCACTATGTTAATCTTACTGATAACACATATATTGAGGAAACACGTATTGTAGATTACGACGCGAACTATTCGTATTATTATAACTATACTAGGGAAGGAAGTTTTGATTTGGATATTGATATAAATGTTTACAGGGTAGATGTAGACTATGGAAGTGCAAAGTTAATTTGGATGGCCTTAAAGAAAGGATTTTACGAATTAGATACATATAGAGAGACGTATGGATATAATTATGGATATAATGAAACTAATCATCAAATAATAGATAAGGAAATTAAAAAATATGATCGAGACACGTTAGAGTTGTTGGAAACGATAAATGAAACAGTAGAAGTCTATGATACGATGAATTATACTGGTGGTGATCCTGTGGAAATAAAAAAAGATCGTTATATAATAAATGAGACATTCACCAGACCTCTCATTCTTGTGTTCCAGATATATGAGACAGAGAAAGGAGATCACATTGCTTGGGCGAGTACTTTCTCGGAGTTTTTACCCTTTAATGATGAAGATAGGGATGGAGTATATTCTGTTGGCGATTTTACCAACCCTCCTTCTGGATCACTTGATATGCTTTCTTCATCTGAGGGTGGTGGTTGGTTTACACCTCAAGCAACTGAGACCGGAATCAAGATGGTAAGTCTATGGAATAATGAAACAAGTGTAGGAAATTTCCCTGCCGATAAGACTGTTGATGAGATCGCGTCCCTTATTAAATTTACTCCGCCTTCTTTAAGTGGAAACGATACTGTCGTATGGGGAATAAATTATCGAGACTTTCCTATAGATGCTTTTATCGGTAATCCTGACATCCCCTTTGAACAGTGGATTGGCACTAAGAGAGATCCTTTCTATGATGAAGTTTCCCCAGGTGATTTTTCCTATGGATTTCAGTATAAAATAGGCAGCGGGAAGGCAGATTTAAGTCTCACTTTAGGAATCCCTTCATTCAGTGAGCTTGATACCTATAATATACTCGAGCGAGAGAATTTCGGATTGGCTATCCCACGGTATGATTATTTTGTCTCCTCATTTAATATTGATGAGGTAAATCCAATAGAGGTTACTATGCCGTCTGATAGGTTCATTTTTGAATCGAATAGCGAACCCGTTGCAGAAATTGACTTAGTGAATCCTATTAAGAAAAATTATACCCTCCATGATTATCCAAAAGAAGGGGAAATTACTTCAATTGAATCACGAGGAGCCAGTATTAATAAGATTATAATGCACTCGCCTGGTCTGGTGTGGAGTGTCCCTGAAGCATCCTTTTTGTTTACCCTCGAGGATCTTGTAGGTGTTATTAGACCCGGGTTTATTATCGCTGATAGCCTTTATCATATACACACTGAAAATTATCCTACATGGGCAGGGAAAAAACTAGTACACGATCCTACTAATACTATCTACTTTGAGAATATAACCCTCCCCTTTCGAGTAGCTGCTTCTGAAGCCATTTCTGGATTTGACATCACCCTTATTTTCGGCGCATTAACTTTAGCAGTCTTAGTCATTACATTGGAGTATAAGAAATTTAAGAAGAAATTTTAACTCAAATTTTTTACATTTTTTATTTGTAAGAAGGTGATCCTAGCATAGCAGATACACTTGAAAAGAAATCAAAGAAATTGTCAGTTCCTTCAGAGATTAAACCAGTGTTTATTGAGTATATCCTTGAAATTATCGAACTTTTCAAAAACGACTATAAAGAAGTGTTTTTATTAAGAGATCTTATCGAAAATGATTATAAATCTGATTTAAACAATATCATTAATCAATATAAAAAAATTCATGGAAATATTCCCTATGAGCTTCTAAATCAGGATAAAACACTTTCAGTATTGAGTAAAAAAGTCAATGATAAAAAAAAATTCCTTTCTCTCATCAGATCGTTCGGAAGAAAATTCCCGTTGTATGATTATTACCAACTAATAAGATGGCTCAAAATTTCCCTAAATATTTTAGATTTCGTTTTTGGGGAGACTTTAGAGAATATTTCAAAGTCTTATGGTGCTGGATTTAGGACTGTTCAAGCTTTTGCTCAACTACTCTTCTCTGAAGATAATGAAATGTATAAGCGACGTTTCTATAAAAATCAATATTATTTAGAAGATGTCTTTTCGATTGCTGATGAGGTAAATAGAGGGGAGATAACTGAGAGAAGCTTTAAGAATTTAATACATCCACAAATGCAAGATTTGATTGCACATTATCGAAAAGAAAAGAAGAAGAAGGTTGGATTATCAATTTTTCAACGAGTTAGTGTAGATACAGACTTTACACGGTGGGTTGATCAATTACCAAAAGAGAAATTGGAACAAATGCTTGAACAACATGTAGAAAGATTGTCAGTTAATAGTTTATTGATGCTATGCTCTGAGATAAACAAAAATCTGGAAATCTTGAAATTTATTATATACTCTCTCATAAACACATCAAAAAATGCCTATAAAATCTCTAAGATCTCTGGAAAAAACATGAATTTCATTGAAAAATATGAGAGTTTACTATATGAAAGAAAAGTAATCTGATCCAAAAAATAATCAATAAAAAAGTTTTATATACTATAGAATTTCAATATAAATTATAAGACAAAAACTCAACAGAAAAATGAAGCAAAAAATTGTAATTAAATGTCTAATTCTAACACTTTTAATACTAGCATCGACATCAACAGTTTTTTCACCGAACTTCACCACTCCAAACATTCATGATAAATTTAATAAGAATAACTTAAAAATGGGATATTCCTGGACACTTATACCATTTATAATTGATGATACAGGAGGAGGTGACTATACCTGGTCTCAAGCTGCTGTTCAACCTTGGTGTAGTGGTTTGGGAACAAAGAGTGATCCATATATCATCAACGATATTAGCATTAGTGGATATATGCGAAATGAGCATTGTTTAGAAATTAGAAATTCAGAAGCATTTTTCGTTATTAATAACAGTAGATTTTGGAAAATGTGGGGTGGATATCATGGTCTTGTATTTTCAAATGTGACGAATGGTTTGGTTATCAATAATGATATCTTAGATACCTCCGAGACGAATTCTCGTGGAATACACATGTCAGATATAAGTAACGTATCTTTAAAAAATAATCAGGTATATGACATACATAGTTATGATGGAATTCGCATAGAAAATGGAGATAGAATATCATTGATTAATAATAAAGTCTATAACACTGGTGGAGTAGGATTTGATTTGGTTAATATGAATAATTGTACTATAAGCAATAATGAAATTTATACTAATGATCATGGGGGATTTAATTTAATTAATTGTAATGAAAATAACGTATCGAAAAATAATATTTATGACAATCAACAATGGGGGAATGGGATTTGGGTAGAATATAGCAATTTAAACAATATTTCGCAAAATACGATTATTAATAACGGGGCAACTGGTATTGTTATAGAAGAGGGGAGTAATGATAATATTATCAAAGAAAACATACTAAGAGACAATGAATATTATGGTATAAGTGTTGGAGGGGTCTCAGATAAACCTAAAAGGAATCTGATTTATAATAATTTTTTCATTACTAATGTGCTGGGACATGCAGCAATTTCTATTCTTTATTCAGAAACTAAATGGGATAATGGTTCCCTTGGTAATTATTGGGATGATTATACAGGATATGATGGAGATGGGGATGGAATTGGAGATACACCCTATATAATTAACGATTATTATAGTGCGCAAGATAATTATCCAATTTGGATAAATAAAATTGTAATTTCAATACATAATCCTACCCAAAACCAAATCTTTGAAGAAATTGGACCTGAATTTAATATTGAAATTATTGATGGAACACCAGATAAAATATGGTATACTTTAGGAGATAATACTACAAAACATTTTATCACCTCAAATGGTACAATTAATCAAAAGGCATGGGATTGGTGCGCTGATGGAGATATTATAATTAGATTTAGTGCTAATAATTCTCTTGATAATATAGGATTTTCTGAAGTTACAGTTAATAAAGATACAAATGCTCCAATAGTATCTATTATTTCACCAGAACCTTATGAGAAATTTGGAAATATAACCCTTATGTATGTAATTTCATTAACCGAACAGAATCTTGATAGCACATGGTATTCTATTAATGGAGTTAACTATACTTTTACAAACCTGATAGGAAAAATAGATCAAGGAGCATGGGACTCATGTGAAAATGGTACGATTTCAATCAAATTTTACGCAAACGATACTTTAGGACGAGTATCTTATCAAGAATTAGTTGTTCTAAAGGATATTAATTACATAAGAATGTGGAATCTTAGTGGTGTTCCGATATATATTGATAATTCTGATCCTAACTACAATTGGGCCAAAATTGAATCAGAAAATCCTTGGTGTAGAGGCTCTGGAACTGTTCTTGATCCTTATATTATAGAAAATGTTATTATTGATGGATATACAAACGATAGCTGCATAACGGTTCTTAATTCTAATGTCCATTTCATAATTCAAAATTGTGAGCTATTTAACGGTGTTAAAAGAGGTATTTGGCTTAATAATACACAGAATGGGATAATAATCCATAACATAATTCATGATAATCAGTATCAAGGCATCTACTTATGGGAAAATTGTGAATGGAATCAGATATTAAATAATGAGATCTTTAATCACAGTGGAAATGGGATATCTTTTTACATGTATTGTGATTATAATATAATTTCTGAAAATGATATTACAGATAACACAGATGATGGGATCGGTTTTTTTCAATATTGTACAGACAATGTAATAACATATAACAATATCTCAAATTCTGGTCAAAGGGGTATTTCACTTGGGATATTAGGGAGTAGAACAGAAATCACAGGAAATTACATTAATAATAATGAAAGAGGGATTTTTATTGATGGGGGTTATGATTGTATTATTGAAAGAAATCGAGTTTCCTTCCACACTTACGAAGGAATGGACTTATTTATATTTAATTCTTTAGTTATTAGTAATATAGTTTATAACAATTCTGATGGAATTGGTGTTTATACTGAAGAGAGACCTTCTCCATATATTAACATTTTCATGAATAATATTATCATAAACAACACTGATCGTGGACTGAGTATTGGAACTCCATCCGGTCAAGATTATCTTAACCTTATATACAAAAATTCTTTTATAAATAATGGACAACATGGATTTAATAGTGGAGGGATAAATAGTTGGGACAATGGTTCAATTGGGAATTATTGGGATGATTATAGTGGAAACGACTTAAATGACGACGGAATTGGGGACATTGCATATCAAATTAGTGGTATACCTTCCCCTAAATATGACTTATATCCAATATGGGATGATGGAGATGATCCTACACCCCCTCAGATCTCGATCATTTTACCAACAGAAAATCAACTCTTTGGAAAATTAGCACCAAATTTTAGAGTTTCAGTAACCGGATTATATCTAAACATTACTTGGTACAGTTTAATTGGAGGATCTGTTAATCACACATTTACAGATTTTAATGATCAAATTGATCAGAATTTATGGGATGAATTTGGAAATGGGACAGTTGTAGTTCGCTTCTATGCAAATGATTCACTTGGACATATAGGATTTGATGAGATAATACTCCTTAAAGACATAATTTCACCGAACATCATCATTTATACCCCAAAAAATAATGAAATTTTTGGAATTTCTCCTCCAAATTACGAGATCTTTATAAATGAATCTAATTTCGATAAATCATGGTATACTTTTGATAATGGTCAAACAAATACAACTTTTTTTGGAAATGGTACATTTGCTTTTAATTCATGGAACAACTTACCCAATGGAACAGTTTTCATTAAGTTTTATGCTTGTGATAAGGCAGGAAATATTGGTTTTAGTGAAGTTAAAGTCTATAAAGATATAATTGCTCCTGAAATTGAGATTTTAAGCCCTTATGAGTTTGATCTTTTCGGATCAGATGCTCCTGAGTTTGAAGTATTTTTCAATGATCCACATATAAATTTAACTTGGTATTCTTTAGGAGCCAAAAACTATACATTCACTTCAAATGGAACGATAGATCAAGAGGCTTGGGATCTAATTATGAATGGTAGCGTTGTAATTGCATTTTTTATCAATGATAGTGTAGGAAATATAGGCCATGATCAGGTATTAATAAGGAAGGATATTCTAGCTCCAATTATTGAAATTAAATCACCCGAGTTAGACGAAATATTTAGTTTTACAGCCCCTGAGTTTGAGTTATCGATAATAGAGGGTAACCTAGATACTATCTGGTATTCAATAGATAATGGAATTACAAATCTCACAATTAACCATTTAGTAGGTACGATAAATCAAACAGGTTGGAATAATAAGGCTGATGGATATATACAAATCTACTTCTTTGCAAATGACACCTTAGGACACATTGGACATAAAAATATAACAATTCTAAAAGATACAGAAGCACCATCTATTTTATTTGAAGTTTCTAACTTGTTTATTAATCCTTTCATCCCAGAGTATTATCATCTAAATCTTGAAATTAAATGTACTATCTTCAATTCTTCTGAAATTTTATGGGTATATTTATGCGAAAATTCAACAGGTATTCCAATAAATCACTCAATGATCTACATGGAAGCTGATGACTGGGTCTATAACTTAGATATTTCTACTATGAATTATGGTGATAGTTTCTCAATTATGTTTATTGCAAATGATACTGTTGGAAATATTGGAATAAATGATAATATGGGATCTCTATTTACTATTGAAATTTTTGATCTTCAAAAACCTTCTACAACGATCTCCTTTGATCCTCACAGTGATTTATTTAATGTAAATAAATCCACTTTGTTTTCATTAATCGCAGACGATAACAGTGGATCTGGAATATCAATTATCATGTATCAGATCAATGATTCGGAATGGTTTACATTTAGTCAACCTTTTAATTTAACTGATTATAACTTTGGAGAATGGAAAATTTCTTTCTATTCTATCGATAATGCGGGAAATGTAGAAGATGTAAATATTATTACGGTGAATTTGATTGATACCACGCCTCCAGATTCTCCACAGAATATTCCTGGATATACACCAATCATAATTCTAGGAGTTTTACTTATGTTGATTTCGATTCTTACAAAAAAATCAAAGATCCTAGAAAAAAATACATAATCTCTTTAGTTATCTATTTTTTACTTCACTCACTAAAATAGTCATTTAGTAGCCTAAAAGCATATTTCTCAAGTTCGCTAACAACCTCTTCAACAAAAAATAATGTAATTTATAATTGAATGTAATTTTTATGAAAAGTCGCATTTTCTTAAATTCATTTCCTACTGCACTTGAGATATTAGATGGTTTTATATTATCTGGTTGAATGTTGTCTAAATTAGAGGTTAAGATCAAGTTTAGTTAGCAATTTTTTCTTTATATATTTAGAAAAATATACTGTAAATAGACTTAAATAGAAAAGAAGTATTGATTAATATTAGAAAGATAAGAACCTAACCATGACACCTACCAGCGCCCCTGGATTTTTGTCTTTTGGTAGTGTAATTTGTTACACTTAAAATATACCTTCTCCTACTCAATGGATTTAACCTCGTATTGAGGTTTTGCTGGTAGGAGTCTCCTTTTCTATTCCATAAATTTTAAATAAATTTTTTTAACTCTTTGATTTATACCAGCAATCCATGGGATTAAATTTTTGGACTGACTGAATTTCTATAAGATTTTCTATAAGGTTTAAAAAGGATTATAACTTATTACTGAATTGAAATCTATTTTATCACACTGTCTTTAGATGTGATTAAATAGATGAAGTCAATTTAAACTAAAAAGACATAAATGAGAATACCATGAATAAAAAATTCTTTTCAAAAGTAATTTTGCTAAATCTATGTCTATTTATTGCTTTATCAATCCCCCTTAGTTTTACTCCAGTCGGAAGGTGCGAGGGAGAGGATATTCTTGGATGGGGTGTTGATTATATAGACGCTGAACGGGTGTGGGGCGGTTTTGAAGATGCAACAGATGTGATTCCAGGTAATCCTGCGGGTCAAGGAGTAAAAGTGTTGGTAATTGATACAGGTATAGATAT
Organism: Promethearchaeota archaeon; assembly: GCA_048940605.1. GTDB lineage: Archaea > Asgardarchaeota > Lokiarchaeia > Sigyniarchaeales > SOKP01 > Loki-b32. The sequence continues at coordinate 39,714 of JBHLOJ010000002.1, read as the reverse complement.
GAATCATTATGATTTAGATGATAGATACAAAGGAGGATATGATAATTATGGGGAAGATAGCTATCCTGAAGATATTAATGGTCATGGTACTATGTGTTCAGGAGTAATAGCTGCCGAAGATAATGAAAAGGGAATTATAGGTGTTGCTCCAGAAGCAGATCTTTATATGTATCGTATTGATGGTGATGGTCTAAACCTTAATCCTTGGCAAATTCAATATGCTGTATCATGGGCTATAAGTCATAATATTGATGTCATTTCAATGAGTTTTACTTTTAAAAATGAAGATGCTTGGATTTTTCATCAGGTTATACATTCAGCATATACCAACGGGATAGTGCTTGTTGCTGCTACAGGTAACAATAACAAAAATAAAGTTTTGTCTCCTGCATGCCATCCAGATGTTATTGCTGTTGGTGGTGTTCAACAATCTGGAGAAAAGGTTATTCGATGGGTTGATTTTGGATCAGATTCTGGAAGTAATTATGGGGATGGTGAATATTGGGCGTTCCTTCCATTTCCATGGTTATTTGGCTCACATATTGATCTGGTTGCTCCTGCGGATAATATACCTACCACAGATCTTTCAAATACCATAGAAGCTGATTTTGATGGAACTTCTTGTGCAACTCCTCATGTAGCTGGTGTTTGTGCTCTTATAATTTCACAAGATCTTCAAGATGGGAAGAGAGACCTTAGTCCATCACAGATTAAAAGCATATTATGTAAAACAGCTGATAAAGATATTTTCCGAGACTTAGAAGGGTTTAGATATAATTACAACGAACATGGACATGGGTTCGTAAATGCTTATGGAGCATGTGATTTAGAGAACCCAACAGTATCCATTACTTCTCCATCTTATATTGTCAGTGGAACTGTTACATGTAGAGCCTCAGCCTCAGATAATTACCGTGTAGATAAAGTAAAATTTTGGCTAGGTGAAAATCCATTCTTCTGGCACGAAGATACTGATGGAAGCGATGGCTGGAGCTGGGTATGGAATACTAATGGTGTGAGTGATGGACCATATACACTTTTTTGTAGGGCTTATGATGCTCGGGGAAATTATAAACAAACGACAAGATCTGTGTATGTAAATAATGGAGGTGGTGGAGGTGGTGGAGGTTGTCCTATCTTAAGTGTATTTAATGGTGAAACGTATATAGATGAAGGATTACTGGATATTCACAATCCAGAGGGTATTGATGTAGTTTATGCTCATACTTTGCTTTCAGATCCTTTTCCAATAGATAATCGATATCACCTGCGTTTAACAGAACATCATTATACTATATCCCATATAGATAAAGTTGAGCTTTGGGGCGAATTACCTAATGGAGAAATGAAAAAATTGTACCTTATTTCAGCTATTCATAGTGAATTAGGGCAAGTTTGGAGTAAATTATGGCTTAGTGATGATAAACGCATAGATTTATATGGGGCAGATCATAACGATGGCATTTCTGAATTCATTGACTTGGAGTTTTACGTTTCAAGTAGTATGCAATTTAACAAGATCGTATTCGTTATTGAAGGAAATAACGTTATCATTAAACCTTAAATTCAACAATTAAATTCTTTTTTTTTAATAGTTTTTTCTGATATAATATTATGGAACTTCCATTCTATTAATTCTATTAGGAGGGTCCTTACTTGGGTATAACTTTCCGAGAGTTAGGTTGATCTTTACATTCATCATTATCCCATATTCTTCAATATTATCCTTGATTTTTCCTATTTTTATATATCCAAAGATTACACTCTTTGGATCTTCAGTTACTAATTCAAAGAAATAATGCTCATTAAGAGGATTAAATATCCTAAAATTATTATTCAGATTCAAAAAAATCATTCCTTGACTCATAGATATTCCTATTTTTTCTAAAAATGTTTTCAATAATCCAGAAGATTTTACGAGAGTTGTAAATCCATTGATTTTAAATTTATTAAAGATCTTTTTTTTCACTTGAAGCTGAATTGTACTCATTCTGATATTGAGAAATTCGCAGATATTATGGACCCTAACTGGTTCATTATCAGCACATAACACTGCAATTGAAGCACAAAGCCCTGCGATTACATCATCTTTTGTATTATTTATGTACCTCCAGAGCTTATTCAAGATATTCTTTGATAACATATAGAAATCCATATCAAGATTGAAATGTTCTCGGATACGCAGAAGTTGTTGGGATATTAATTCTCTTCGTTCCCTTAACTTATATTCAGGAAAATACTGTGAAACCTGTGTCTGAAAATTTCTGAACTCCTCTCTTGAAATTTCGGAAACCTCTACCAACTCATCTTTGTAGATTACAATATTTTGAAGTCTAAGATAATAATACATTATTACCGTCACTAATTTCTCAGGATTCCGGTATATTGAACCAACCTTTAGTTTTGGCCATATTTCCTTAAATTTCTTACATATACCCTCAGTAAATGAATTATTAAACTTTAAACTCTCAAGAATTTTTGATATTTTTTTTTCGGCTTTGATTCCAGCTTCACGTTCACTTTCTACAATTAGATTCTGCGTATTAAGTCGATAAAGCAGCCAAGAGTGTGGTGACGTTTTTCTCTCTCTTTTTGTACCAATTTGAGTAAATCCTAACCTTTTTGAGTGTTGATTTGTTTCTTGTTTAAAAGGAACATCAAACTGGAGTTTTGCAACTGTGAGTACCATGCCACAATCCCTACATACATATCCCTCAATGGTTTCAGCAAATTCTTCAGAGTTGCACTCATCACAAGTTAGTCTAAAACTGTCTAAATTAACACCTAGATTTTTGACTACCAATTTTCCGATCACTAACTTTTCACTTGAAACTAAGAAATTATAGTGACGGAGTTTGCTTTTTAAAACTTACGGTTGGGATCGGATTTTGTGGATAGAGCGCGTCTAGGCCTCGATCACAAATTGACTCAAAGTATAAAAACCCCACTTTTTTCATTTGACCCATCAGTGACATTTTTGTATACATAAAAAGGCTGGAGTATGAAGTACAAAGACTAAAAATTAATGCCAGTTTAGTCGTAAGTCCTCCATTGCTTAAGAGTTATACTAATTGGCAGAATCTTTAAATTTTGGTGATCTTGAAGAAAAATCGAAGAAAAATATTTTAGAATTTATACCTTTTGCACAAAAAATTCTATATAATTTTCTATAAGATTTAAAAATCAATCTATCTTAGAAAATTATGGTCATCCAATTTTTTACAATTTTAGAAATTAAGTGTGAAAATGAGGATTAACCACTTTAAAAAAAAACTACCAAAACAAGTAAGTATCTAATTACTTACATGACAACTAAAAGATTAAAAAATCTAATTAAACTAAGGTAATAAAAAAGATGAAATTACAGGTTAAAAAATGGAACTATTTGAGTATTATCCTTTTTCTAGTGTTAACATTGACTTTTTTATCTTCAATACCTGCAATCTCTAAACCAAAATTAGAGACTATACCAAATGAGAGTGATGTTGGACTTAAGGAAGCCCCTACCCAATGGGCTGACTTTAATTTTAGCCCTTATGGTTCAGGAAGTGATACAGGCAATCTATTGGAAGATGGCGTAGATACCATGAGTGTCAACTCTGGGAGTTATGGATCCACTAGCGGTGAATATTATAAAGGATATATCAAGCCTGGAATTCAAGGCTCAGAATCCAATGCAGATATTCTTACTCAATGGAATAATGCAGATGGACCCCCTCATTGGAGTAAACTTGATGAATTTCCTATAGAAGGAGATGGAGGAAATATTAGGGAAAATAGTGTAGGTAAATGTGATAAATGGAAGTTTACTTCGCTTTCACTTGCCCCTGGTGAATACGTAACAAAACTGGTCTATTGGGCGTATATAAAAGAGCAAGCATCTACCACATCGACCTACGTAGATATAGATACCAGTGCGAGTACGTCAGGCTCATGGACTCCCACAGGGACTAGCTATCAATGGAAATCATACACAAAATCAGGATTATCGCTTAGTCAATCCCAGTTAGATGGATTTTGGCTACAAGCCAAAGTAGCTGATGTATACCCGTGGATGGAATTTTATGATCCTGGTTGGGTTGATATTAATACCGTCTATGTGAAAGTATATGTAAAGCAACAATACGGTAATTATAAACATGATTGGACAGTGATGTGGGATGTTACAGATGTTGATATGACTTCAATTGATGCACTCTACTATGATTATCGTGCAACGAGCGATGTTACTACCACTATGCAAATATGGAACTACGATACAACCTCTTGGAATACGGTAGAATCTAATCCAGGAACAAATTGGATCATTGACAGCTTTAGCTTAAGTCCTACTTATATCAGTGTAAATGATGAAGTGAAATTACGATTCTCAACCACAGTAATAACTACAGGAGTATTTCTTCTAGAATTTGACCAACTCTATCTCAGTTATTCTACTGAGACAACTCCTTCTGGATTCCTTTACGCTCAAAGTTCAGAGGAGGTTGATTGGACAATGGATGATATTCCATTTAGTTGGGAAGATGAAGATGTTGCCATCAATTCCGTTGGCACTCCAGGTGAGTATCTTGTTATATATACCGCTAATTTTTATGCTTTTAGTATGGTCGAGGGTTATGGTTGGGTAACTTTAGTAACTGATGCTGGAGAAATCGCTCGGACGAAACGCTTTTTTGAGGATATTTCCCAGGATATGTATGGTACAATAGTGGTAGCAGATAGAGTAACACTTGGTGCCGGAGGAGTAAGAGCCAAACTAGATTTTTTCGATGGTGTCACATTTACCCTAATACAGAGATCAATAATCGCAATTCCATTAGCACCAGATTGTCCATATATCAGCAGCACAGAATCTGCAGAATGGCAGGATAATACAATACGCGAAGATCTTCGTATTGATGATCTTACGGGAGAGTATCTAGCTATATATACTGCTTCATTTCAAGTTACCGATGATCCAGGGAGTTTGCATGGAGTCCACAGTAATGGATGGGTACGTTTTGCAGATGCAGATACTTCCGGACTTTTTGATCATACTATAAGGCAATGGGAATTTCCCGCTTATCAAGGTGATATGATAATGAGAGGGACTATGATAATCGCAGATAAACTTTCTTTAGATAATACTGATCTAGTAGTAGAATTAAGATTTATGGGACGAGGATATGATTATGATCCTGTAACTAACGATAAACTCACCATATTGGAAAGATCATTAATCTTGATGCCGTTACCTCCTGAAACTCTTTATGATTACAGGACAGATACAGTCTCATATGAGGATCTAGATCAAGATATTGGATTTGAAAACGTTAACTTTAACTATAACTGCTTTGTCGTGTACACTTCAAATTTTCGTTTTTTTGATGACGCTGAAATATCACTATTAGATTGTGCTGAAGGCACGGTATGGTCTGCATTTCATGATTTTATCGATGAAACATATAGAACTCATAATTATGGCTATGGTTATGGAAATACATTTCAACAGACTAACTCTCTTATAGAAGTTTTGGAGCTACAGGGTCAAGATATTTGGGTGGAATATACATTTTTTCCAGATGATAATGAAGAGTTTAGTATAAGGCAAAGATCAATGATTATAATCCCTTTTATTCCCTGAAATAATAATAAATAAATATCTTTTTTTTTTATTATATGATATTATTAAGAAGAATAATCTTTAATTTTCCAATTTTCTTGTCTTTTCGATTTTCTCGAAAAGCTCTTCATAATTTATTAAAAAATCTGGGATTTTTTCAAAAGCTTCCTTAGCTTTAAAGATTTTGTTAGCATACTCTCTAAATTTTTCTTCCCGATCATTCAAATTAGACGGTAAAATGCCTTCTACGTACTTATTTTTCTGTCTCATTTTCATTATTCCCTCCCTATTCGTTTGATAAAAGTTATAGAACTTATTTTGAAATGACTCTTTATTTATAATAAGAACTTCAACAAGAATTTCAAATAGATTAGATGTTTCGCTTGGTCTATCTTCATAAGAATTTAATATTTGGTTACACTGATTATATAAATTCTCTGCTTGTTGAAACCAATTAATATCTTTTAAAATTTTTCTAATTTTCTCTATTAATTCAACATCATAATAAAAAATCTTTGAAATATCTTCTTTTCTCTTAACAAACTGTAATGTATCTATGATTTCACCTATCTTTTTTACTCTACTGTTAAACTGTTCAGGAGTCTTTTCTTTCCAAAATTTTTTCCAATCTTGCCGAAGATATTTTGTAATTTCTCGATTTTCTAAGAAAATAAATTCTTCAATTGGTAATCTTGTGAAAAATTGAGATAACTTTCCTATAAATATTTTTTTTGCTGATTCTATAAGTCTTGCTCTCCAACATTTATCATAATTTTTCTCCACTAGTTCATAAGGAATAGTAAATGGATTATGAAAAATTATTTCAAAAGGTCCATAAATTTGTTCATTCTGAAAAGTTAATTCAGGGAGATATAATCTTCTGGTTGTGTTTTTAATTTTGCGATTAATATCAAGAATTATGTCTTCTGCATTAATTAATTTATTAGTCTTTTCCAGTGGATAAAATATTAAATCCATTTTTGGTTTAATATCACAGTCTTGACTTGCAATTATACCCCATTTTGGATAGTAAAATCCTTCAAATTGAATTTTTGAGTTATTTTGGATTACTTCGCTCCATATTTCTTGATTTTCATTTTTGAAAACATCAAGGTTATTAGGGGATGATCGTAACAAAAAAGCATTACTGAAATAAGGTAGATTAGAAAAAACATCTCCTTGAGTTATCGGAGGTTCTCCCTTTTCTAAATTAAACCTATATATCGTTTGGTTCATTTCCAATCTTTTCATTTAGATCTTAACTTTTAAATCATCTAATCTTTTTTTCTGTTCTTTGATTAGCTCTATGAATAAAATCATTGATTTTATTGCGAACTTTAATTGTCGAGTCTCGTCTATATCTAATATCTTTTTAAATACTTCATCCCTCCAAAAACTAGGAACTACCCAATCTGAAGAAATTAACTCTAAAGCAATTTGATTGCTGAGATAATCAAATGTTTCAGGGAGAAACTGGTGATAAGAGATCTGGTTTCCAAAGAACCCTGGATCATCGAGTTTGAGAGTGTCAAATGCACTTAAAAACGATTTAGTAATATCTTCCAAATTTATATTATCCTTTATTTCAAAAATTTTAATATTACTTAATATAGTCTTCACAGTTTTATTATACAGATGTTTAGCAGATTCAGTAGAATATTTTTCACTTACAGACTCAATAAAGATTAAAAAAATGTTTTCTAATTGACCTACATATGATAATTCATTTTTTAGTATATTGGTATCAGATTGAGAATCAAATCCTTCTTTTTGGGGGCTGAAATTCTCAACTAACCACCTCATTATGCTATCTTCAAATTCTTTTATTTCACTGGAACTTAAGAACTGATCGATAATTGAAGAATTCATTTATGTTAACCTCATTCATATTCCTCAATTTCGAGACCAATTATACCTCTATAATGGTCAGTTAAGATATTGATAAAATGATCCTCAATTTGCGCATGACATTGATCTAAATGATCCTTTAATTTGTTAGGGTCTGGAGTTATTATAAAATTATCAATGCTTCCTACTGTTTCAAGTCCAAATACATAATAAATATCTTGTATTCCTCGAGATCTTAACCTAAATGTGATTTTTCTTTTCTCAGATTCTAAGTTTTCTTCAGTTGGAACGAAACCCAAATATATATCATGAAATTTTACGTTCCAACCAAAATCATTATCAAAGTTCGGCATTGTAAAAAAATTATTATATTCAAATTTTTCAGTGGGTATGCGAAAAACATCTGTATAAGTTAGAACAATCTTGGTTATATTAGGGATTTCTACTGATTTTGTTAAAGCTTTAAAAACATGTATGATCTTAGATAGTTCTGTATCCCATTTATCATACTGATTAAAGGTAAAACTGAGAAAATCTTGACCAATTTCTACTAGATTAATATTTTTTTCATCTTTGAAAGTTAAGGTTCCAATATTTACTTGTGAAGGACGTCTCTTCAATAAACCTAAAATCGGATTTTCAGGATAGAATTTATTAATTTCATCAGCTAATGGTTTTATTGTATTAATTTCGATTCCAACTAAATCCGAGTCGTAGCTTAGATTTACTGTAAATCTCTCTAAAGTCTTCTTATAAAATTCTTTAATATACTTCATGATTTCATCAATTTACAAATTCATTACAGATCAATTTGATCTATAATCTTTCAAAGAATTATTAAATATAAATTATTGGTGGTTTAATTCTCTTTCATTTCTTTATTACTTTTGAGTGCTTTCTTTACAGAATCTCCTTCATAATGAAGATGACACTATGATTTGGTCTTGCTGGGGGAGTCTCCTTTTATACACTATAATAATAAAGGATATGTTGAAAAACGATAAAGAGAGACAAAAAAAAAAAAAAGAAAATTTTTTAACTTTATTTGATGTAGACCTCTTAGAAATCTAAGGAAATAAAAAACAAGATTAAATGAGTGAATATTTATGATCTGAAGCTACTTAATAAAATTATCACAGGATTAGAAAATATCAAAAAAAGTCTTGATAACGAATATATTAATGTCTACTCTCCTAAAAAAGAATTGGACGGATTAAGACATTTCGAATACCAAAATAATGAATTGATTATGGCTAAATTTCCAGGTCAAGAAGAACCAACACCGTGCCAGCGGATTCTTGAACACGGGAAACAAATCCCGTTTGATTATAATTGGAACTACTAAGACAACCAAAACAACCAGACAAAATACATTCAGTACGATCAATTAGTAATTCAGCTCTCTCCTAAATAATAATAAGCTTAAAATTGTAAATTTCGTATTACAGAAAATCACAAGTTGTTTCCTTATAGATTTATAGAAATAAGATTGAGGTTAAGGATTGAATTTAGCAAAATTTCCGAAATTAACAAATTTTATCTTTAAATATCTCCCTTCTATTTATTTAATATTACTAAAAGATTTTATATAAAAATACACACAGATTATTAAGGGGTGAAGTTATATAACTCTCTCTGATTCCTATATAAATCTTGACAAATTCTTCACTTTTGCTAAGTCTGTGTTTAATATTAGTAGTTTTTATCTTTATACTTCAATAATTTCATTTATTTTGTCTCTTAGCTATTTCGCAATTGATGCCAGTATTTTTACTACTATTGATGCATATTTTATGCTATGGTCTCTAGTTTTAATTTTATTGATTTTCACTTTAGTCTCAAGAAATTATTATTCTTGGAAAGTCAATAGTTGGGATCATCATAGAAATTTTTTGAAACCTCTCTCAAATCTTCTGAAAAACGGCGTGGTAACTAATGACAATGAATTTCAAGAGACTTTAACTAAATGGTACAAAAAAGCAGATACATATATGAAAAATAGAAGTGTATTCAATTTTTTAAGGTTTATTTTAATAACATTGTTTCCAATATGTTATCTTGCTGATTTTTTGTTATATCGTTATACTTTTGTTTTGGATATGCTTGAATCTAGTCTTTATAATCAGGTTATTTTTATCATAATAGGTAGTATATTAATCCTCCACAGTATGTTTTTTGTCCTTGGACAAGAAGAAGAATACATTAAACGATTTCGCTGGTCTGTAGAAAATATTATTAAATCAGAGGTCTTTAAATTGGATGAAACGATGAGGAACACGATTAAATCAATTAAAAATGATATAAATTACTTAAGCAAAGTGGATTTTGAAAAGATTATCCTAGATCTGCGTCAAATCCTTTATATGGATTTGTTTGATATATTAAAAAGTGCACAATTTAAATTTGACTTGTATAAAATTTATGTTTTATTTAAATCAAAAGGTTCCTTTGATATAATTACAATTATAGATACCTATATAGAAAATTTGAATTTTATTCTATACCATCAGACAATAAATAAAGAAAATTCTCAAAAAGTCTTAGATGCTTTATCCTCGTTTAAGGATTTGAAATTAGGATTTAAAAATGAATTGAAAAATTCGAAAAAATTAAGTTTTTCAATATTAAGCAGGAAAGAATCGAAAAGGGTAACTCGAATATATGATAGGTGGTTTCGAGAAATTCATAATGATACCTTCTGGAGAAAATTTATTACAAATGTTCTTGAAAAAACTGAGCACGATTATTGGGATTTTAAGCAGACATTTGAATGGTGGAAGTCTAATGAGAGAAAGGTTCAGAAGGAAAGTAAATTAAAATTTTGTAAGCATGTTTGTGCATTTGCTAACTCAATGGGAGGTGTGCTTCTTATTGGTATATCAGATAAAATTCCAAGGAAGATCTTTGGCTTAGACGATATCGAGAATAAAAAAAAAGAATTATATGAGATAATTAGAAATCATGTAAGAAAGTTCACTAAGTTCTTTGAAATAGTGGATGTTAAGCTTTCCAATGAGGATGGTCTTATGAAGGATTGTATATTAATTGTTATCAAACAAACGAAAGATGTTAAAAAAGTATTTTCTAAAGAGGACGGGGCTCATTTCTATCCTAAAAGAGAATCAACAGGGATAGAATATTACGATGATGAAGAAATTCTATATGAAAAAAAAGCTCAAGATCGCGACAATTATGATTTCATGGTAGTCTTAAAAGGAATTTCAAACCAGTAAAAATTACTTTAGACCACTCTTCTTTATCGAACAGATTCTCCTTTTCTGCTTTTTCCCGTAATCCTAAATGCATAACAACTTTGTTAAAGATAATTTAGGCATCGACATCAAAGGATATCCTTTGATAAACAATATCAAAAATTGAAATTATAAAACCCTTTCCTGTTGGGAGGAGTCATCTTCCCTACATAATTTGGATTATCGAAAAGTTCGGTGAAACTACCTAAAGTAGTAAAGAAAAGAATAAGATTATAACTGTTAAATATGACTTTGTTCAAAATTCCATACACAAATGTTAAATATTCGATTATTCCTATTTTTATGTGATCTACAATATAAATGGTAGTGAAATCTATATGAAAAAACACCAAAAGATAAGATCAATTTTGATTTGTGCTATTGTATTATGTAGTAATCAATTGGTAATCGCAGTTGATCCAAATTCTGCTTTTTTCAAAGTTGAAACTGAAAATGATAAATCTGAAGTAATAGATCCATTATTATCTGGAAGCAACCAATGGCCTAGTCCCGAAATAATACAGACTGAAGTAACATGGCAATCTTCCTTTGACGTTGAAGATTTCTTTGAGAAAACTTCAATAGCTGATTTAATTTATGCCGGATATGGTGCGGTAATTGAAATATGCGAATTAACAATTACTTATCTTGCTGTACCAACAGTGATACCTATATCCTCTCCTCATAGTTTCAATTTAGTGGATACACTGAAACCGATATATGTTGTGCCTGGGCAGGAGATTGAAGTTGAATGTCATCTTTATGTTCGAGTTTTTATTATATATAGTAGTCCTTTTGGTGGTGGTTATTGGTACCATAAAAATTATCACATGACAAACACTTTAATTTTAAATATTACTGCTGATAATCACATATCTGCACTTGATCCTGACTATTCTTGCCTTAACTCTGCGCTTTCCTCCTATCCTATATCAGAGGTTTCTTCTTTTGAAATCAATAAAACTGAGGCAAGTACCAATGAGATGTATGATATTAATTTTACTGTCAGTAACCTGAATACATACACCCTATCAGAACCTTATAACGCAACTTATGAACTAGAAAAAAGTACTGATGGGTATACATGGCATATTTTTAGGACAGGCAATGTAACTCTTTCAACAGGAACAAGTCATTCTTTTTTTTACACGGATTTTAGTTCTACAATACTAAGTAATCAACGGGTGTATTACCGAGTTAAATTATCTCATGATCATTTAAAGTATATAACTAATTATCAGGTAATTCAGATTAATCCCTCAAAACCCTATATATCAAATTTGAAAATCTATATTGAACAAGAGATATTAGATCCTGGGTGGATTAATCCTACGGAATTATGCCGTATAAATGGGACTGTCCATAATCCTACCGGTCTACAAGTGAATGCAATTCATATAATGTATACTAGGTATTTTACAGATGATCCAGAATATATGTTAGTTGTTGAAAACATCGGAGACATTCCAGCCAACAGTAATAAAAAATTTAGCTTAGGAGTATCTAACATTACCGATTTAACCTATAGAGATACTCCATATCTCATCCCGGGATATGATAGATATTTGAGCAATGGGAGTCGAATTCAATTACATGAATGGGATTGGTGTGATAAGGAGTCTGGAGAAGTTTATTCCACAGAAAGGGATTTAGAATTTCAAGTATGGATTCAAGATGATGAAACAGATTCTAAAATAACACAACAATTTCTCGTCCATATTCCCCATCTAAAAATTTCATATGCGGATTTTATTCAAGAAAGCAATCAATTAGCAGAATATTACAGGAATCAAGCTGATAATATGAACGACCTTGGGAAATGGGCTAATTGGGCTGCCTTGATTCTTGATATTGGTGCGTTGCTTGTCGATATATTTGCTGATGTTTATGATCTTCTTGATGATTTCTTAAATGGCTTATCAATATTACTTGATTCAATAGGTATATATTGGGATTATGAAGAGGATAGATATAACGACCTTGAGGATGGTGAAGAAGCTAGAATTAGAGCGTTAATTCAATCAATTATTGAAGATCCTCCTGATCCTAATATAGAAGAGGTTGTTGAAATTGAGGAAATTTATATTGATCCTTTACCTAACAATGTATCGGAGTCTCAAACTTTAAGAAATTTACATGCTGTATATGAAGCTCAGAATCTGTTTATTACTGCGACTGAAGCCATCAAAATTTCCATCGAAAGGTATACTTATGCAATGATGGTTGGTAATTATAATGCAGCAAAAATTCAAGCAGAGGCGGTAAAGAATTATACCCTAATCCAGTCAAACTTTTATCACTCATACATTACGCACTTAGAAGACTACATGGATAATCTTACTCCTGAAATAATAATAAATAATGAGGGAATTGATTTCGACGGCATCGTTCAAGAAATCTCCACCATTCAAATTGATATCATTAATAATGTTACTCTTTATGAACAGTTTAAGGGAGTACTAATTAAAAATAACTATACTGAACGAGACGCCGAAGAAATCATAGATACATTTCTAGATTTTAGTCTTTTATCCTTTAATCAGCAAGTCGAGCAATTCATCAACGATTCAAATGAAGAATCAAGGGTAGTTGTGAGTAATAATGCTGAAGTAATGGAAATGATCGTAATGAGTAGTGAACAACTTGTAAGAACAGCAGAAAATCCTAGTGAAGTAACCGTCTTCGAAATAAGCTCTAGTCAATATTCTAATTTAATAGAATTAAGCTTACAACCAAGTATTTGTGAACTGTTTAACGGGGAGAATGCTACTATTTCATTGACTATCACAAATCTTATAGAAGAACCTGTTATGACCCATATTAGCTTAGATGAATCCGAAGATATTCAATTCTTGATAGAAAATATAGACTTGGTGAGTCAAGGGATCGATATTGAACTAGATCCTATAGAAATTAAAGAGATTCCTATTGAGATAAGAATTCCTGTAAATAGCCCTCCTAAATATATAAATCCAGAAATCACCGTTTCCACTGAAAAGTATGACAAGATTTATAGAAAGACCAAGAGATTAACGATTATTATTGAAGATGATGATCTTACACCGCCTCAAATATTTTTAGATCATGAGGGGGAAAGTACAGATGGTCAACCAGGTACTCTAGAATTTAAGATTCGTGACCCTGATGAGAATAGTGAAGCTACAGGAGAACTAATTATTGAAGATCAAGAGGGTATACTATTCTCAGAAACCTATGCTGAGGGTACATTTATAATTGACGTAAATCAAGTTCCAATTTTTGAACTTGGTGAATATTCAGCTATCTTAAGCGTGGAAAATAATGATGATGATGGGTGGGATGGTGATGAGGAGACAAATTCATTTTCAATATTGTTTAATATTGAAGATGATGATAAAGACCCTCCAAATTTATCTGATTTAATTATTACACTGGATATTCACCATATATACCTTACATTAAATGCATCAGATTACAGTGGGATAGATACTTTCACTTTCATAGTTAATGGGCAAGTTATTAAGCCCTTATACAGCTCTCAAAATGGTGATATATATTATTTTGTTTTGTTAAATCAATGGATACTGAATAAAGGCATTCATAACGTTCAAATTAAGGCAATTGATGGGGATAATGATCGTCCTAACGATAATTTAATAAATTCGATATCTGGGAATTTTGAAATTTCATTAGGAAATATGTATGAGTATGTTGATTGGCAAATAGAGGAGTTAAAGGCTTATGTTGATGAGATTTTCTCATGCAGAAAAAGTCGATGTCTCAATAGGAAGCTTTCAAAAGCTCAAGAACACTTAGTTGAAGCTTTCTCATCGGTGGAAAACGGCGAAATCACCTGTACTTTATACAATGATAAGATGGCTAAGGTTTTTGTACAAATCGTTGAGTTTAGGAATGAACTCTATAATAGGCATTTTCATAATAAGTATTGTAATAATAAGTGTTGTCATATGAGCGACGAACACACTGAATATATTATAGATACACTACACGCTATAAGGAATAATATCGTGATTTTAATGGGAGCTTCTACTGGTTCCGAACAGGCTTATGACATCGCCTATCTAGAGGTCGATTTACTTAACTTAAGTGATTTCATTGAAGAAGAAATCTCTTCCTGTACAGGTAAATATCTTAGCTGGAAGGTCTATTGTGCTTCAAAGATGTTAGAAAGTGCACTCTTTAAGATTGATATGGAAGAAGATAGTGAATACATATTAAACTGCGTTCAGTGGAAATTAGAACGAGTTATATGGAAAATTAACTGGTATCTAAATAAAGAAAGAATATCTGAAAATTTAGCCGATTACTTGACTAAAGAAACTACTAGAATAATGGAAGTAATAGAACAACTAATCGTAGGTTAACTTTAAAAAATTTTTTTTTTATTTTATCTAGTTTTTAATATTGATTTAACAATAATAAGAATGGTGTCTTTACTAATGGGCTATATATTCAATCCAGTGCTATTCCTTATTCATTTTTCTCCTCAGTAATGAAATGGCTATGGCACTGCTTACCTGCTGTTTCTGGATAAGATTTTCATAAACCTTCTGTTTAATAGGTTTTCCGATTATCCAGAATATCACATCCAAATCGCTATCACCTCTGTAGTCTCCCGTAGTTCGAGATCCCCATCTGGCAACGCCTTCTATATTATAGCCCGCACTATTATAAAGAATATTTTTCAAGCTAGTATAAAATGCAGAATACATCTGCTCTTTTTCTCTTCTTGTTGACATATATTCACCTATTTATACTTTTATGATTTTTTGTCTTATACATTTTATGAAAATAATGTTTTATTAATATTTCAACTACATAAGAATCAAAGAAATGGGGAAAGAAATATATTGTTGTGATATGTATTATAAGATAAGACAAAAATAAAATCAAAATCAAAGATTTATGGAAGATAAAACTATATTTGAAAAATTAAAGTCTGAAAAATGGAATTATAAAGCAAGAATAATTACTGAAGATAGAATAAAAGATATACTTCTTGAGAAAATTCTCAATAAAGCAAGAAGATTCGTCTGTTTAATTACTCCATTTTGGACTTGGGCGGCTGTTAATGAATTAAAGCTTTTAAAATTCTTCGAAGAGAATAGTGGTAAGATAAATATTATACTAATAGGAAGAGAAAATGTTAATAAATATTTTCATAATAGAGCAATCTTTAATCACACTTTTTCAAAATTAGATATTCGAAATTGCTGGGTTGTAAAAAATTTGCATACTAAACTATATTTCAATGAAAAATATATTCTTTTAACATCAGCAAATATGACAGCATCAAGTTTAGAACTAACAAAAGATAAATCTAAATATAATTTCGAAGAAGCAGTTTTGCTTAAGCTTAAACCTATAGAATTTGAAAAGAGAGCTTGGTACACTTTTGGAAATTTAAATCCTTTTGAAATTCCCCCTTTTGTCTATATTAAAGATATTAGAACTTTTCGAAAGAATAGATTCCTATTAGGTTATGGATATAAAGAAGTTAATAAGATGGAGGTTCCAACAGTTTTTTCTTTTCCTGAAATGATGGAAGAGTGGTTATTATCTGAGCATACAATAGAGACTTACAAATGGAAAGGAATTAAGGGGAATAAGCTATTACATTTAGGTGAAGTTGAGGATTTTTGTCCTATATGCAAAAAAGAAGATTGCAACTTCTCAAGAACTTTTATTTGTCATAAGTATGGGATAGAATATAAGAATATGAAAAATCATTGTATGGGTCCTATCTCTGATTGTAATAAAGGTCCTTTCTTTGAATCAGGCACAAATTTTGATCAAAAGTGCCCTATAACGGTCTTCTATTGTCCAAATAAGGAATTGTTTTATGATCCTGCTAAAAATAAATTAATTTGTCAAGGATCTTTAATCAAAGCGCAATATGGAGATTACCAAAACAATTTTTACAAATATGTTGATCCAGAAATAATAGCTGAATTAGATGATGAAGTGGATATACTCTCTGAAGAATGTAAACAAATAGATCCAATTTATTATTGTTCAAAGTGTGGAAGAATTTTGAAAGAAGATCAAGATAAAATTATACAATTTGATGAATTTGAATCTGCTGGTTCATTATATTATTGTTCTACATGCGATGATTATCTTATTGAACAATGTCCTAAATGTTTTCGCAGCTTTTTACCAATTAAATTTGCAAGTTCGTATTTCTATTGTGAATATTGTAATCGAGAATATTATTATCATATTGAAAATAATTGGTAAGATATTACATGATTTGTCTTTTATTTCATTCTGTGCGGCGATTCAAAGAATGGATATTGTATAGTTTTTCCATAGTATTAATTATGTTTAAATAAATTTCATTAATCTTTCTATTATCTTACGAATTTTGATTTATCTTTTTTAATCATAAAATCCATTCAATAAGTTAAATTAAGGTGCTTTCAATCTTTCTTAAAATTAATATATCAATTTGTGAAATAGCTTAAATAAATGTGAAGTTATTTAATACTTAAATATTCTTTTTTTAAATGTAAATCACATAATTAAGACAAAAAAATCAAGTAAATATGAATTTAGATAAATATCTCCCAGATGAATATACATCTAAGGGTAAAAATGATACAAAAATCAAGCGTAAAATTTATTATTGGGAAAAATTTGCTTTTAAACCTAAAAGTCTTGCTGATGACAGATTAATTTTCCATGAAATTGAACCTGATGCAGAATTAAGGCAAGTTATTAGGAATTTGGAAAAAAGAATAATTGGTAAGAAGATATCGTTTGAAGAAATAACACCTTCAAATTCGTCAGTTAAAAGAAAATTAAGAAGAGTGAGAGCTGAATATCCTAATAAGGACAATGATATTATTGAAGATTTAATAGATACTTATAGAAGTTCATTAAAGACTCGTTCAAAAGAAAAGATAAAAGCTATTGTATCAATTTTATTACTTCCAGATTATATAATCATAATTAATGCAAAAAAAGATTCTTCCTTAGCAGAGTTAGATGATAAAATCCGTACTGTTAAAATAATCCTGCATCCTAAAAATGTATTGAGAGCAGATATAATAAAAAATACAAATGAGGGTTTAGTTTTTTCTTCTTTTTCTTATAGTAAAAAATGGACTAAAGGACATGCAGAATTTTGGGGCATAGATCCTGATTATATTAGTTGGGAAAATCTAGGAAATATATCATTTAAGATTGAATTAAATAATTATCAATATACAATACAGCAACCATTGGAATCATCTGATATTGACAATTTAATTAATAATAAAAAGTTAACATCTACAGGAAAAATTAAAATCGGAAGAGAGAGCGGAAGAATATTAGAAGTAATGGTATTTAGAAAAATCATGTCATTCAAAGATTTTTACAATTTCTATATTATTGAAAAGCAAAAAATTAGAAAATTCGTAAAAAAATTTGAAGAGATTCATAAGGCTTTAGGAGAAATTACATCATTTATTCAAAATTATAGATATGAAGAAGAAATTGATAAAATCTATGAAATTTTACCAAATGAAAGAAGTTTATTTATTAAAAAGGAGAATCCTCGCTTTATTATATGCTTTTTTTCTAAGAGATTAAAAATTAAGCCAAACCATGATCTTATTAATTTAATTTATAGGGCGATATTTGAAAATAATACCATAGAGATTGTACATGTGGGATTAAAACCATCTGATGATCCTATTACTATTGGCTGTTTACAAATTTATAATAAAATTGATATTTCTAATGAAATTTTAGAGTTTAACGAGGAATTTTTAGATATTATTCAGGATACAAGAAGTAAAAAAACAAAATTTTTACTTCAATATTGTTATTGTGAATTTTGGAAGAAATTGACAAAGGAAGAATATTTACTGGATATGTTTGACTTTTTAATTCAACTTATTATTTCAGAAGAAATTAATTATGAATTTGAATCTGAAGGAATATGCGAAACTGAAGATATTATAGACTTTAAATCTGCAGATACATTTACACCAAAATTAGCTAGGTTTGTTAATGATCGTTTAATACCTACGATAGATGGTTATTTCGATGGAGAAAAACTTACAAGATACTGTATTTTGTATGGTATTGAAGATAATGGAGTTATAAACCCTATATACCATTTTAAGAGTGATTTCACCAAGGATATTGAGAATAAAGCTAATGAAATACTGACCGAAATGAAATTGTCTATTTCAGCATATCCTATTCCATTTAAAAGAAAAACTATTTTAGCGATATTTATTCTCCCAAGAAAATAAGAATTCAAAACATAAAAATTAGTCTTAAATCATAAATAAAACTACAGTCTTTTCCAATCTTTATTTTTAGTTAAGAAATTCCATATGATTTAACCATACTCAATTTTTAAAAAAATTGAATTAATCCTATAGGTTAATGCCAGATATGAATTTCATTTCACCTTAAAGGTTTTATTTTAGCATGACTATAAATATTCTTTAATAGAAAAATTTAAAATGAAGGTCTTCAAATATTACTCGGAGGACAAATCTTGTCATTAAAAATTACTGAAAGAACCACTTATCCATTATTAATTAATATCATAAAAGATAGGGGAGGCACCGGGGTATCCGAAATTAAAATAAATTCTGAACCAGATATAATTTTTAATCTTTATGGTATTAAATGGATATTGAGTGTAAAAATTGGAGAGACTATTCCTATTTTAAAGCAGGCGTTTATTCAATATCAACGGCATAAAGAGGAAGCAAAAATCGAATACGGTATGATTCTATTCATTCCAGATAAAATTCGGTCCGTTAAACCCACAGAAAATAAAATTAGGATGTCTATCGAGACTTTTAAATGTACTTGCTTAATAGATACTCCCGTCTTAAAAGAAGAATTAAGAAGTAATACGTTTCCACAAGTTCTTAAAGAATTAGAGTTAGAGATCGTCCCCCGGATAAGTAAAAGGGAAGAAAAAGGATATCCATTAGATACCGTGATTGATTTGCTTCAAAACCACGTGACAGAATTAATAGACAATATTAACATAACGAATGAGGAAATCTTAAAAATTATTACAAATCAAGAATTACTTACTAATTTAGGGTCCTTAAAACGCTCTCAAGTTATTGAAACTTCAGAATTTCTAGCTGCTTATATTATTTTGAGCCAAATTTTTTTCTTAAGATTATATTCAAGAACCTTTCCTAGTATTATGCCAAAAAAAACAGGATTAATTGATCATAATTGGCTCAGAGAAGCTTTTACTAATATTTTAGATGTAAATTATAGACCGATATATAAGATTGATGTATTAAATGTAATTCCAGTTAATTATATTCAAGATACATTTGATTTAATATGGGGTCTTGAGATTGAAAGGTTAAGATATGAATTGCCAGGGAGGATCTTCCATGAATTGATGCCTAAAAAAATTAGAAAATTGCTAGCTGCTTTCTATACCAGACCACAAGCTGCAGATTTATTAGCTAGATTAGTCATTAAAAAAAGTAGTGATACTATCTATGATCCTGCTTGTGGTTCAGGAACTATACTTACTTCTGCATATAGGAGAAAGCTAAATTTATTTAATAAAGAGAATGGTAAGGGAAACCCACATAAGCAATTTTGTGAAAAGGAGATCTTTGGTTCTGATATTATGCCTTTCGCTGTCCACTTAACTTCAGCAAATCTAGCTTCAATGGATCCTACAGTTGGAATCGAAAGAACACAAATAATACAAGGAGATAGCCTTAAACTTTCAAAAAGAATTAAATATACATCTGGAGTACAGACTACATTATTTCCCCCAACGAGTAAAGGTTATGATATAAAAGGTGAGAATCAAACTATTGATCTAAGAAAAGTTGATAATATAATAATGAATCCTCCATTTACAAAACTTGAAAGAGGTATTAAGAAATATATCCAAATGGATCGTTTTGTGGAACTTTCTGGCAGTCAAGTAGGATTGTGGGGGCATTTTTTAGTCTTTATTGATGAATTTATTAAAAATGAAGGGATGATTGGAGCTGTTATTCCAATTAGCATTTTAAGAGGAACTGAAGCCATGAAAGTTAGAGAATTTATATTCTCTAATTGGACTCCTTTATATATCATCAAGGCAATCTATAATTATGGTTTTTCTGAATGGTCAGAGTATCGTGATATCCTTTTTATAGCAAAAAAGAGAAAGCCTTCAGAGGATCATCAAGTGAAATTTATTCTAATAAAAAAAAATCTAAAAAAGCTTGAACCTTCAGATATTGACCATATCGCAAATCTAATTGAGGTTAAAGACTTCCACCGAAGCAAGGAAATTGACATTCAATCATTTCAATTAAATGAATTGAAAAAACGGTATGTAAACCTAATGTGGTTTTGCGGTGTGTGTGATTTTAAAAACAGAGATATTTTTGTCTCTTTTATTGATAATTTTGAGGACAAAATGGACTCATTACCAAATAATTATTTCAAAGAAGGATATCGCCCAGTTCCTAAAGGAGTATCCTCTTTTATGTTTTTTACACGAAATATTCATCCTTCAAGGATTAAAAATGCATTTTTGAGCTTTAATAATGAAGATACAAATCATATATATGCAAAGACTAATTTAGAGACACCTTTTAAAATTGAAAAAGTAGCTGTGAAAAATACACTAAGAACAGGAACAGGGTTAAATATATTCGATTTGACTCACAAATTAGATTATATATCTTACTCTACCTATAAAAACCTCAATAGAATAATTAAAGCAAGTCAATTTCGACCTCCAAAAAATTTTCAATGGAAAAATTATTGGAAGAATCTTCAATATGAATTAAATAAAATCGAGACAAATATAGTTACAATGAGGCGAATTAATCCTTATTCCCCTAATAACCATTTAATTTCTTTTTATTCCCATGAGACATTTCATCCTTCAAATACTTTAAATGTAGTCTTAGAAAAGGATCTTGACAGAGCTAAAGCCTTTAATGTTCTATTAAATTCAATCCTCTTTTTAGTGCAATTTTTCCTACTTAAAGAAGAGACCACTGGAAGATATATTGACATACGGTTTTATGATTTTTATGAGATGAGGATAAGCCCAAAAGACAATTTTATTAAAGTTTTAGGAGATATTTTTGAAGAATTTTCTAAAAAAAGTTTTCCTTCTTTTATGGAACAATTTGATAAAAATTTCCAAGAGCGATATAAAGCTTTTTGGAAAGAAAGAAGAAAAAAGCAGAAACTAATTCAAGAATGGGAAAGAAGACCTATTGAACCTTCAGAAATAAGACTTAATTTCGATTTAAAAATTTGTAATTCTTTGAATATTCCTATTGATAAGCAGGATTTGCTCAAAATCTATAGCGCAATTGTTAATGAGATGATAATCACTAGAGGGTTGAAACGTGATTAATAGAATCAACTAAAATCTTGTTATTATATGTTTTATAACTATTTTTACAATTCATAAAGTTTAATAAATTTTTAATCCTTGAATGCTGAATTTATCCTCTTATAGACAAAGAAATTATAGATAGCATTAATGAAAAAACAGTAAAATTATTAAATAATCAGGTAAAATGCTTTTTTTTTTACTTCTATCATCAATTCTTAGTAATCCAACAGAATAAAACGACTAGTACTCTAATATTTCTTAAATAGACTCATAAAATTTCTCAGTTCATCAAAGGCTGCAGAAGCTTTTAAGCTTATCCATGACAATAAGGACTGCAGATCCCGTAAATTCGCAAAATGCTATTTCTAATGATATAACTTCAGAAGAAAGGAACAGAATTAGAAGACTTGCTAATCAAGCATTAGACGCGGGGAGTTGGAATCAAGTTTTTTCTGATTAAGATTTTAGAGAGTAATTTAACTTGAATTAAGAGAATTTAATTTTAATTCTAAAGACTGATAAAAATCTTCTAATTCCTCATTCATAATGCCAAAGCCATTAAAGATAGGATTAAAGAAATCCTTAATTATCTGAATCTTCATTTTAGATATTAATTCAATACTTTATTCATTTTCTATTTTTTCGATTTTTGTTTGCAAAAATCTATTACCAGTGATATGTTCTGTCCATTCTTGCAAAGCACCTTGAACCTGTAATTTTATATGAATAGTTTCAATATATCCCAATTTAGTATAAAAATTGACTAAAAAATTAAGTAATCCTAAAAAATAATCTATAAAGAAAGTTCTATCGAACTTTCTTTCATTCAATATTATTCCTCTTTTTAGACGGCCATAATAATCCATAGGAAAATTATTTTCTCCTATAGTTTTTTTAAGTTCCCCTTCGCTAAAATTATAGAAATGTAACACATAAATAATAATCCCATTAATCCTAATTAGACAATCTGCATTATGGAACCCTAATATCGATTTAAAGAAAATACTATTTTGCCTGAAATTTGGCAATTCATTTCTCGATCCTTTTGAAAAAAGATTATAATTATTTATAGGGGTCTGTGGAAATTCATCATACAAGAATTTTCTTACTTCAGTATTAATTTCAAATAAATTTTCTGTCTTTTGGGTTGGAGAAATTGTAAAAATAAATTTATAATGACGTTGACCAATTTCTTTGAGGAATTCTTTTTCAATTTGTGATATTCTGTAATTTAGGCTTTCAGTAATTTCTAACCATTGTTTATACGCCAACTCAATTTCATATCGTTGCATGGGAGTTGATGTGAAATTTGTCCTTTTATAGAATCGATTTTTTTTCTTAGCCAAATGAAGATAAGGGAACTTCTTTGGAATATATATTATAAAAACTTGCCCTAAATTACCATCAACATTAACATCCACTGGCCATATTTTAATATTCAAAGGGGGATCAATACCAGTATGAGCAATTTGATCAATTTTTTCTCTTAATCCTTCTTCGTTAAGGGGAATTATCTCAGTTGGTTTATTTTCAACCTCTTTCATTCCATAAATTATGTTTCCTCCATCAGTATTGGCAAATGATGAAATGTCTTTTGCAATCTCAGCATTATTAATTAAGGCTCTAGGATCTTTATAATCCAAATGAAGACTCTCTTCAATCTTATTTTGAATTAATAATTCCAAATTGTTTTGTGTTATAATAGGATATTTATTGGGTGTAAAATACATTTTAGATACTCTCTTTGAATTAACCCTTTTTATATAATATAAAATAACCTATAAAAATAAGATTATGTAACTTTATTAATCAAGTAGTAAATGAACTTCGTAATATTTCATTGTCAGGTAATTTTTATCTCCATGTGTTCTATACCATCGCCAAATTCGGACAACAGTTTAAATCAAAAATAGAAATGCTTATAGTTTATGAATATTTTAAGTCCTTAATAAGGAAACGGTTTAATTATACAATAAATTTTTCCATTACCAAAAAACAAATCATTATATCTTGTTAATTCTTTATTTTTTGAGATATCAATCCCAAAAATAATCCCATATTTATATATCCCAATCCTCAAGTCTTCAATTATTTGACCGATCAACTCATCTTTTGCTGTATTAGATTCTAATTTTTTAATTTCAATAGCAATTATACTTTCAGTTAAATCTACATGAATTTTACCAGATAATATTGTATGTATATCAATGTCAAGGAATTCTTTTGTTAATAAATCATATATTTTTTGATTAAAGATGTTTTCGTTGTCAAAAGTATCAAAAGAGAAGAATTTCAGATCAATTCTTCTTAAAAAACGATAAAGGTTTTTCCACAACTTTCTTGTATCCCTCTTCATCTTAGAATACCATAGATTATAGCTTTCTTTAGATAATTTTGTATTCTGCCAAGATTCTCTCATATTATTAATAATATGAGATAAAATACGATAGACTCCAGGTTTATAAAATTGCAGTTGTGGACACGCTTCTTTTATAATTTCATTGCATCTTTTTGAACTTTCATAAATTAACCTTTTCAAATGCTCAGGTTCACATGTATAATCAATCAATTTCTTTTGAATATTAGGCAATTCATTTATTAAAATTTCGAGAGATGGATTGAACTTTTCATTGCTATATTTTTGATATAAATCTAATATTTTATCAATATCCTTCCTGCAAGCTTCAATATTTCCTTCAGAATGAGCGATTAAAGATTGAATTAGTGAAATATGAATTAAATAAAAAAATTCACATTTAAATTCTCCAGCTTTATTAAAATTTTTTATTGCGTCTTTTAGGAATCTAATTTGCTCTTTATATGTATTTTCCATACCTGCAAAAAAAACATTTTTTAATGCATTTAATTTGTAATACTCTTTTGAATCCTTTTCTTCAAGATTTAGACGATCATTTATTAGAACTTTCAATTCATTATGAAATAACATCTCTTTTTTCCATTCTTCTTGATGTAAATTAATAAGAATATTTATCAATCCAATTAGTCTATTTAATAGTTTTTTTACTTTCTCCTTAAAATTTCGAAATTTGTAAGAAGGAGAGTTCAATAGTCTTGGAAATTTATCTTTTAATTCAATATATTTTTTAAAAAAAATTTCATAATTCTTTTTTAAAAACTTTAATAGCAGAATTTGGTCATTCGAGTCTAAAAACTCAATTTTATCATAATCAAATTCTAAAAATCGAATATTTTTATTATCTAATAATTTTATAAATTCTTTACCTCTAGTAATATTATTTCTTTCTAAAGATAAGTATTCTAAATTAACATTGTCTTCCAATCCTTTAATTTCAGTTATGTTATTTCCATAAAGATGCAATTCTCTTAAATTTCTAAGGTTATTAAGTCCTTTAATGTCAGAGATCTGATTTTTAGATAGATTTAATAATTTTAAATTAACCAAGGTATCTAATCCTTTTATTTCTTGAATTGCATTTTGACTGAGATATAAGTTCTTTAGATTAATATTTTTTTCTAATCCTTTTATCTCTTTTAATTGATTTCGGAAGAGCCCTAATTTCTCTAGCTCTGTAAGCATTTCGAGATTTTTTATTTCAACAATTTCATTTTGATCTAAAAATAAGACTTTCAAATTATTTAAGTCTTTTAGACCTTCCATCTCAGTTATACTATTCCTAATTAAATTTAGCTCCCGTAAACTACTTAATGATTTTAAACCCTTAATTTCAGTAATATGATTATTAAAAAGACTAATTTTTTTTAAGTTAACAAGATGGTCAAGTCCATTTATATCAGAAATTTTATTTTCAGAAAAACTCAATACTTCTAATCTATTAAGCGATTCAAGTCCTTCAATTCTTATGATTTGATTTTCAAAAAGATATAATTCCTTTAAATTAGTAAGTTTTTCAAGCCCTTTAATCTTTGAAATGCAATTTCTTGATAGGTTTAAGACTTCTAGGTTTTCAAGGCTTTCCAGTCCTTTAATCTCGATTATGTTATTATTAGCCAAATCTAATTTACTTAACTGAACAGTTTTTCCTAATCCAATTATCTGGGTAATGTCTTTAATACCTTTATTTCGCAGTGTTAATGTCTTTCCTTTAATAAGATATTTTTTCCCATCATAATTCACATAATTCATAAAATTTATCTAAAGGTGTTTTTAATTTGTACCGATATGTATAACAATGATTTTTTTCTTAATATTGCATATAATAATATTATAATATTAAATTTCGTAGTTCAAATAAAAAATCTATATTTATTAATATATTTTTATTTATTTTTTTTGAAGTAGTTTTTGGTATTTGGATTCCATTCGTTTTTTCTCTTCACACATAAGCAAAAGAATATTTACTGCTTCGGAAAATGTCTTGCACCCATATTCTTCTTTTATTTTTTCTAATTTCTCTTTTACTTTTTCTGAAAGATCAATAGAAGGCATGATGACTTTTCCCAGATCTATACTTAATAATATAGAAGGACTCTACGAGGACCCGAACTATCTTTTTAATATCCAATTTGAAAGTGTATTTCGTGATTTAATCGTAAATGAGTTTCGATATAGAAATATTTCACTCATTACAGTTTGTGAAGATATGTATAAAATCTACAAATTTCTTAATTCAAGTTCTAAAATAAAAGTGGTATTTGATTAGTTAAAGATTAATGTTTGTAAAAAAAGTGGACAATCATTAAAATTTGTGCTTTAAATTTATAAAATTTAACACTTCACATCCAAAAATAATCAAATTTTATTTTTCTTTAACAATTATACTTGTTCATATTACATTTACTCATATGATCTCTAGATTGAAATGAATTTTTACTTTGTATTTCAATTATGATCTATTGTTTATGATCACACAAATAATCATATGACATTAAGTGGGGATGATTTGGCTTAATTAGAAATTTTTTAGATCTCCTCTAAACCATAGTTAAATAGTAATTATAGAAAATTTACTCACTTTTATTATTTGAATTATTGTATGTAAAAAAAATGTAATTCATATTTTTTGAATCATTATCCCGTATATGATCACATCATTAATAATATCCCACTTGATTGGGATTGTTGACTTTTATTAAAAATTTTTTAATTCCCTATTAAGTTATAATAAAACCAATTATAACGACCAATTAACCAAAATTGGATTCCGAACCATTGTGATTCTAAAAAAATTACTTCATATTTTTTCAATGATCAACCATTGAATGATCATGGGTCATGACCCTTTAATTGAAATCCCAATTTTTTGTCGTGATTTTTTTTTCATTTAACTGTTCTTATTCTGCTGATTTAGTCAAAACATTTAAATAACTCTTCAGACATTATATTATCTAAGACACTTTAAAAATAACCAACTAAAAAATTAAAAAGTTAAATTTTAAGATTTAAATCTAAAAATTTTGGAGGAATAAAAAAATGGCTAAAAAGAAACATTCGTTTGCATGGTCCCCTATTAGGAGATTAATGAAACAACAAGGAGCATCAATTGTAGCTCGCAATGCAGTTGATTTATTAATTGATCATTTAGAAAAGACAGCTTCTGCTTTAACTGAACAAGCTCGAACCTTTACCATGCACGCGAATCGTAAGAAAATTACAAAGAACGACTTGCTCTTATCCATCAAATATAAGTAAACAATTAATTGATGGATAAAATTACTATTAATATTTTTTTCCTTTTTTTTATTTAATATTTAATTATAATATTAATTTCATTTAACAAGTTTATCTTGCCTTTCTTAACATACACCAAAGAGGTACAGGGGTTTCAGGAATCATTACATGTTCAAGAATTTCGAATCCATATTTCTGGTAAATGGACACACTTTTCTCAGTGTTAGTTTCCACATAAATCGGTAACCCATCGCTCTCAACTGTTTTTAGCATTGTACTTATCAGTAATCCTCCGTAACCTTTTCCTTGTTCTTCTGGTTTAACGGCAATATTTTGAAAATACCAATGGTCAAATGGGGCATGGTGCCTATGTCTTTCTTCCTCATATTTAAAAACTTTCATAGATCTTTTCATTGCTTTTAATTTTAAACCTACTTTACGCATTGCATAAAAACCACCCATTTTCATCATAGTCCATGCTTTTGGATACACTTTTCCAGGGGGGAGCCATATTGTAATTCCTTCTAAATTATCCGATGTTGCATAAGCGAGACCAAATTTCATTCCATACCTATAAATCATATAAAATCCATACTGAGCTTTTTGCTTTCTTTCTTTTTCATCAGGATATACAAATACCATAATAGGATCATCTTGAAAAGCTTCACCTGCCACCATACATGCCTTTTTAACATCATCCGATGTTAATTTATAAAGATTATCTAAATCATTAATCATATCCATATTAGAATTTAAAGAAAATTGTATTATAAGAAATTAGTAGACCAGTATTTATAAAGATCCTATAATACTTGAGAATCAGTGATTTTCACGACAAACTACATGCTTTGGGTTACTTGGAATTTGATTTAATAATTGTTTTAAACAATCAGGTTTGAGGTTGATATCGTCGATTTCCTCCAACTTAAACCATTTGAAGAACCTATTTATAGGATCAGGTCCCCGAAATTCCTCTTGTTGCCAGATACCTTTCGATGTTTTGGGAGATACTAAATAGTAGAAACCTATCCCATGGATTTTTACTCCATCAAAAGGGGCTCCTTTGCCTCTCATAACGAAGAAAAGCTCCATTATCCACAATAACCGCTGAACTTCTATCTCGAATCCTCCTTTTTCTCTTATAATTCTCTGTATTGCATCTTCAGTAGTTTCGTCAAAAAACGGACCTCCTCCAGGAAGTATCCAGTAATCTTCATCTTCATCCTCGGGTCCATACAGTAAGACTCGATTTTTCTCAATCATGACTGATCGAATATTTGGCCCCCCAATAGTCCCTTCTACTGAACCAAAGCCTATATGATTTGAGGTCATGATTATTATGAATTTTGATTTGATATAAAAATCTTTTTGAAAGCTCTTACATGCTTCTTTAACACGATCTGGTGTTAAATTGATTAGATTTTCTTAATACAAAAAAGTTTGTAGAAAAAAGGAACACACAAAATAAATTACTTAACATTCCACATCATTGTGCATTCACCGACACCGCCTTTTTGAACACCTTCATACCTTAAATTTCGAAATCCGAACTTACTTTTTACCTTTGATAAAATCCCCATGATTACTTGAGGAAACATGCAAGATGGACTGCCATTATCATGAAATTTATAATAAGTGTTTGCGAAGCACATTTTACAACTGTCTTGTTTCGCAATTAATTTTACAACCTCACCATGTTCATCTTTCACGACTTCCACCTTAGCATTATCTGTTATTGCCCATTCTTGTTCTAGAAATTGTTCTAGTCTCTTCATAAAATTATCTATGGTTTCAATTCCGTTTTCATCAAATTCCCTTCCAATTGTACGCCCAATTTTAGTGAGAATCTCTCCCTTCTTATCTATTGGGAGCGATTTTTGTAAAGCATACCAAAGTTTGAAGAAAGTAGTGTAGGGTACAGTATCAAACCGTGTAGGTAATCCTTTTACTTGATCTACAGTTAAGTCAGCCATTTATTTCATCTCTTTTTTAATTTTTCATAAAGTTTTAGAATAGAAAATACTACTGATCATAGCTTATAAAAAAATACAGTGAAATGCATATAGAATAATAGTTTAGTAGTGTGATTTTTTATCAGATATAAATCTCTAATAAATAAAGTACAGGAAACAGATCATTTATTAGGATTTAATTTCCAGATTTTAAATGACTCAATAATAAAAATAAACTATGAAATGGATCAATATTAATTTCCTTACTATATTTCTTTTTTTATCCAATCCAATAATAGATCTCAATATAAATTTTTCTAGATATTGGAAAAAATATTTCTATTTTATCAATATGTTGATGAAAGGGTTTAAAAATATTAGTTAGGAATTAATTACATAGCATAATGTATATTTTGCTTCTATGATTATATAAAATATACCCTAAAGAATTGAATGAAAAATAAAAATGAGCAAAACTAATGAAACTCTTGTAAATGGTGAAGCAAAGAGAGTGCTTTTTCAGTCAATGGAATTAATAATGAATAATATTAAAGCTAATATTGACCATTTGGATGCAAATTTTAAATATACACAGAAATTTATAGATTTAGTTCACGATGGTTTAATAAATAAACGTAGATTTTTCTTATTGGCATCAGGAAGGAGTGCGTTCATATTACAATGCTTTGCCACAAGATTAGTTCATTTAGGGGCGGAAGTTCACATAGTAACGAATCTTGCGAGTATGCCTGCACTTCGAAAGAAAGATATTTTGATTGTATTATCTGGTTCTGGTACTACACCCATAGTTGTAAGTTTATTAAACAATTATGTTAATACAATTAAACCTTATGGAATAGTAACTATTACATCGCATCCAGAAACCGTTATTGGGCGATTGGGAGATATCACTATTAAATTAAAGGGTAGAACTAAAAGAGATAAAGCTATAGGTGATACTGCGGTTCTTGCACCTGAAGGTACCATGTTTGAAATTGCCGCATTTGCCTATTTGGATGCTGTTATTGCAGAATTAGCTATTAAAATGGGAAAAACTAATGATGAACTGCTAAAAAAACATTCACAAGGTACGTAATTTATTTTATTTGTTTGGTTACTTCCTTACCCGCAATATTAATGCTAATTAACATGCGCCGATTTATAGTGTTTTTATGAGAATTATCATTCGATGACCATTAATCTCCAAATCGGCGCACACTTTATAAACAAAGAACGCCAATCGCGGCACAAAATTCAGAATTCTTTAAAAATATTGCTTTTCTTTCGTTAATCCTACACATTACTGATAAAATTTTCCGAGCAATTTTGTTTTCTTTTAAAAAGCCACCACAGAAAACTATAGTTGATAACTCATTAGTATCAGCCATCAAGTTTGCTACCATCCCTATATTTTCCCCAATCATGCAAATTAATGAATTAATAAAATCTTCTTTTTCTAAATTATTCATGTTATAATTTACATCAACTTTTCCAAGGGATGCAGCTGTGAATTCCCTGAATAATAAATCAATTCTATTGTCCTCAGGATCATAGATATCAGAAACCTTTAAATCAAGATTATATCTATTTCCTTTTTTCGCTAAGTTCATAGCTTCTTGGAAATCATTAATATTAAACAAAACTTTAAGAAGACCCATAAAAAAACCACCACCCATAGCACTACCTCCTAAGTGTTCAATAGAATCTTTTTTAGAAACTATTGAAGTTCCCGTTCCAATTGTAACTATTAAAGAAGATGGTAACTCTTTGTCTTTTTCTAATAAATGAAGGATCTCAACTCCTTTAGCATTAGCCTCAAATTCATTTATCAGCTTGGTTTCAACACTATTTGAATATGTTTGAAATAGTCCAAAACATTTTCCTCCTGTGAAATTTATTTTTTTGTAATGATTTATTCTCGATTTTAAGACATCTTCTAAAGCTACTAATTCAGATTGAGAAAGAAAGTACGAGAAATTTAATATATCGTTCTCTAAAAATCCTATTTTAGAAAGACTTTGTCCCATATCTACTCCAATTGTATCTGATGGAATTTTAACATCAATAGTGCTTAAATTGATTTTAATCATCTAAGTCATCACTTAACTTAAAATTCAATTAATTCATTATTTAATATTATTAATTTAATTAATGAGTTATGTAATTTATTTTCATGATTGACCAATCAGACTTAAAGAATACAGAAGTAGCAATAGTTAAAGGAGATACCCCAAAAGAAACTGTTTTGAAGGGAATTGAAACACTTGGGGGAATCTCCAAATTTATTGAGGAGGGAGATCAAGTTTTTATTAAATTTAATTTATGCTTGCCTACAGGTTTTCCATCCAATACTAATTTTGATGTACTTAAATCATTAATCACTTCATGTAAAAAAGCTGGAGCTAGTAAAGTGTACCTAGGTAGTTTTCCCTTTAAGGGTTTTTCAATTGATACAATTTCTAATTTATTAAATTTAAAGGAATGTTTCAGCAACTTGGGGGCTGATTTAGCATTTCTGGATAATTCTAATTTCTATAATAATAAGAAATTCAAGGTAGATCAGTTGAATGAAATAAAAAAAAAAAGTTTTTCAACTGTGACTATTAATGAAAAGGAATATTTAGTCCCAAAAGTTATAATCGATTCAAATAAATTCATAATTGTGAACCAAGTTAACGTAAACCCCGTATTCAAATTGAATCTTTCTCTTTTAAATTCTTATTCAATAATCTCTCCAAAATATCAAGATATACGGAGTAATAAAAATCTAGATAATCAGTATATTTCTAATGATAAATATAAAAAAGATCTAATCTCAAACATTCTTGATGTTTTTGCCATTAAACAACCAAAATTAGTAATTAATGATTTTTTTTATTTATTAGAACGTGCTGGACCTTCAATCTATAAGGATTCAAATTTAAAAAAAACAGGAGTTGTAGTCCTTGGAAATAATGCAATATCTGTTGATTTAATTACCTTAAAATTGCTGAATATTGATATTCAAAATTATGATTTAATTTTGGAAGCAAATCGAAGAGGATTGGGTATTATTGATTCTCAGAAAATAACTTTACTTGGTGAAAAAATCGAAGATATTAATATAACTATTGATTTATGTGAAAAAAAACTCAAAAATATTAATCTAAAGAATATAAAGGTAAGTTCAGGGCAACTATGTTCTGGATGTTATAAGCAAGCTTATTACCTACTAAATTTTATGAAAACATATATGACAAAAGACTTGAAATATAATCCAAATAATGCATTTTTAATAGGGAATAACCCTTTAGAACCAGAACGTTTTAAGAATATCTTGTTATTTGGAGATTGTGCCATAAAGAGCACGAAAAATAGCAATTTCAGGAAGATAGAAAAGATTTCAAAAAAAGATACTGCTAACAAGAAAAAAAATAAGAAAAAACATAAATCTGGTCCTCAGAAAAAGGAAAAAATTAAGTTTATCGTAAATAAGAATATATTGGAGCTACCAGGATGCCCTCCTGATATATTAAATTGTTTAGAATTATTATATAAATACTATGGAAAGAAAAATTTACCAAATTTGCATTTTTTTAAAAATTTATTGGAATCAGTAGTTAACCCGAAAGAAAAAGAAAACCTTACAGCAATGGGGGTTATATAGAAAATTGATTAATAAGAGATTCCAAGAAAATTGGTTAAAAATCCTTAAGTATAATTCTAATGTTGAGCTTGGCGATAAATTCAAATTTGCAGATGAAAAAGTAAGAATACCCCTCACACCAATAGAAATTAATCCCTATCTGTTATATTATCTATTTGAGATTATATATCCGAAGTTTATCAATTCACAACAGAATATATTGGATATAATAATAACTGATGATGGAAAAAATGTCATAAAATCATATTTATATAAAACAAGGAAAGCTGGCATTCATGAATCAATAGAAATATTCCCACATGATATTATTAAAGTCCATAAAAAAGATTATACAGATATTGTGAAATTTTATAATAGAATTCTGGAAGCTTTGATAAAAAAGAAAGGAGAAAGAGTTTCATCAATTCGAGTTTTTAAAGAAAACGCTATTAACCATATTAATCAATATTGTGTTGGTATTGAAGATTTACCTTTTGACGCATTACTGGTGAAATTCCTTGATTTAGTCCAAAAGTTGGTTGACCAAGATTTATTCGTAATGTATCCAGAACCAAAAGTGTTTACATTCGTGAAGGATGTTTTCAACTTTTTAAATGGATACCAATTGAGTAGTCTTTTTAAAATGATTTACCCTCTTTTACCCGAATTTAACATATCAATTGTTTTTGGTTCTGAGGAATTAGTATTTATTTTACATTTACAGAAAATATTTGTTTCAAAGTCTGAAACACCATATTTAAGATTAAAATTAATGCTCCCAAATGAATTAGATATTAATATTGAAAAATTAAATGAAAATGAGATTTTAGATCTTGTTCGAGACCGATTACAAACAGATAATGCATATTATATAAATCAAAGTGATATAATCTCTTTCTTAGTAGATTTTATTAATTTACCTGTTAATATAAAAAAGGAAAACTTCCTGCTTATTTTACAAAAGCTCCTATTTGGATTTCGAAGTTTTGAGAAACACTGGTTTTTAAGACCAAAACCAATAATTTATAATAATCTACTAAGATTTCTTTTAAGAATTTTTGGACTTAATATAAACTTACGAAAAACTTCTCATTGGGCAATACCTGATCTAATTTCTAATATATTTGATAGTTCATTTGGATTAAATTCAAATATATTAGTAATCCTTACAGATACGGAAAAATACAAAAAATTAAAACTGAACAATTTTAATTATTTGGAAAAAATTATTGATTATACCTTTCTTTTTAAAATTGAAAACAAAACATTAGTTAAAATCCAATCAATACCAAAAGAAATTCTATTTACTAAAAGTGATATTAAAAGTTTAGAATCAATTCGATATGAACTTTCTGAACAATATGGTTTTCTGTCTAGTATAGTCATAATTGACAAACTTTTACTTCAAAATTTTGTTAAGCTATTTATTTTTGACCACTCTAAATATGCATTTCTCCCAAAAATAAAGACTTTAAAGATGTTAAAAAAGCAGAAGTACTTTTATATATTCCCAGAATTACCAATATATAAATTAATCCAAAAAAAGGGGGCTATTTCTCTAATAAAACTTATTCTGCCAATATTAATCGATAAACATGAATTTTAGTATACCTAAACAGCGATAAGAGTAAAAAGCAAAATTATCAAATTAATTGATAAATCCTTTAGATACTAATAATTCAGCACTTAAAATACTACCCCCGGCAGCACCTCTCACAGTATTATGGCTTAAGGCAACAAATTTGAAGTCAAATACATTATCCTTCCTTAATCGTCCTACCGTTACTGCCATTCCTTTATCGTTGTCTCTATCTTTTTTTGGTTGGGGTCTATCAATGTTTTTTAAATAAATTATAGGTTGTTTTGGAGCAAATGGTAAATCTAATTCTTGAGGTAATGATTTAAAAGACGACCAAATTTGAATGATTTCCTCTTTTGAGGGAACTTTATCTTTAAATTTTACATTTACACTAGCAGTATGACCATCGGATACGGGAACCCTTGTACACGTAGAACTAATGTCAATAGTTTCATCATTTTCGATTCCGTTTTCACCTACTTTTCCCAAGATTTTTAAGGGCTCTTTCTCTGTTTTTTCTTCCTCCCCATTAACATATGGAACTATATTATCAACAATATCTAAAGAAGGAACACCAGGATAACCTGCACCAGACACCGCCTGAAGGGTTGTTATAATTAATTTATCAACTTTATAACCCATTTGTTCTAAAGCATATATAGGAGTTAAAAAACACTGTACTGAACAATTTGGTTTTACAACTATGAATCCTTTAGTAAAACCCATATTTTTTTGTTGGATCGGTATGACATTTACGTGTTCATGGTTTATCTCACCAATAAGCATAGGTACATCTGAGCTCCAACGGTGAGCGGAGTTATTGCTTATTACTGCTATCCCTCGTTTGGCATATTCAATTTCGACTTCTTTAATTTGGTCTTTTGTGGGCATATTGATGGCGGAAAAGACAAAACTAAGATCTTTTGGTATTTTGTCTAAATCTTGTACATCTCTTACAATTAAATTTTCAATGTTTTCAGGAATCGTGAATGGCATCTGCCATTTTGTCTTTACGGCTTTTTTATATGTCTTATCTGCTGATCGAGGTGAAGCTGCCACGTCAACTATCTCAAACCATGGGTGATTTCGTAATAAATTAATATAATTCTGGCCTACAATTCCCGTACCACCAAGTATTCCTATGTTATATTTTTTCATTAAAAATCCTTTATTTATTGTTTAGCATCTTCAAATTTATGTGTGTTAAATTATTTTTAGAATTGTATATAATTAAATTTGTTGATTTTTGTCATAAGTTTTTGAATTTTGATACATTTTTATGTGTTAGAATCTTTAATCTATATCGTATTTATGAATTTATTTAATTGAATTAAAAAAATTTCAAAAAGTTGAAAAATGCCAGGACCATATGATGAACTGGAAAAAGAAGCTGAAAACTTGGAAAGGCAATCAAAAGAGGAATTCAAAAATAAAAATTTCATTTCAGCAATATCATTATTAAGAGAAGCAAAAGAAATTTATTCAAAGTTAGGATTTCAGGGTAAAATCAGAATGATTACCCAGAGAATTGCTCAGCTAAAAAACTTGGTTAATTATGAAAAACAAGATACAATTGTTAAAACAAAAGGGGAAGTAGAATTCCAGCAAAGGATTGGCAACGTTTCAAAAGAAAAAGAACAATATGTAGAAAAAAAATTAACAACTCAGAAACCTCTTCCTC
Organism: Promethearchaeota archaeon; assembly: GCA_048940605.1. Lineage (GTDB taxonomy): Archaea > Asgardarchaeota > Lokiarchaeia > Sigyniarchaeales > SOKP01 > Loki-b32. The sequence continues at coordinate 3,221 of JBHLOJ010000002.1, read as the reverse complement.
CAGAAATGAATAGAAAACTCGAGCAAATTGGGATGATTGTGGAAAAAGCAGAAAAGGAAGAAAAACTTGGCAAAATTTCAAGGGTGATAGGGAGATATGAATATATTTTAGAAATATATAAGTCTATTCCTAAAGAAGTGATGAACTTTTCTGATGAGATCTATAAAATTGAGAAGAAAATTTCGACCCTACGTCAATATCAATAACTCCATTTTTATTCTCTTATTTCAAATTATAAAAATTATAGTGAAGGTATGAAAAATCCTTTTAATGAGTTTTATCATGTCCCAACTGCAAAGGAATTATTAGATATTGCTTTTAAGAGAGGGATGAAAAGTTCAGCTCAAGTTTCAAAAAACGCCCCAATTCTTATAAAAGCAAAAAAAAAAGAATCTAAACGCATAAAAGTTGTAGTTGAGGAACTAATAAATAGGATTTTAAACATTATAAAAATGGTTCCGATTATTGACGATCTTCCCGATTTTTATAAAGAATTAGCATCTATTTTGGTAGATATAGATAAATTAAAGCTAAGTCTAGGCAAATTAAATGGAATTTTACCTATACTAAGTAGCATAGAAAGAGAACACTTAAGTCAATTAAAAAAAATCGAAATCCCTAAAGAAGGAGATCAAATAAGAAGAGCTGCTTTTGGTAGAATATCATCAGTAATTAATAAACAAGATAAAAATCTTAAACATTTGAACGCCATTAGAGGTGATTTAAGAAGGATTCCAACTATTGACTATACTTTACCATGTATAGTAGTCGCAGGTTATCCTAATGTAGGTAAAAGTAGTATTGTAAAAAATATTTCTACGAATAAGAAAATTGAGGTTAAGGAATACCCCTTTACAACTAAACAATTAAATATGGGACATCTAGAAATAGAAGGGAAATTTGAGAAAATCAAAATACAATGTTTGGATACTCCTGGTATTTTGGATCGCCCAATGTCAAAGAGGAATAAAATTGAATTACAAGCAATATTAGCTTTAAGGTTAATCTCTGATGTAATTCTGTTTGTATTTGATCCGACTCCTGCTTGTGGGTTTGATATCACATCTCAAATTGAATTATTTCGTGAAATAAAACAGAATTTTTCTAAACAAGGTAAAATTGAAATTATCATTGTATTCAATAAGATTGATTTAGCTAAAGACTCTGAAATTGCATATTTAAAGGAAAATCTCAACCTTACTGATGATGAGTTTTATTTAACAAATGCTCTAACTGGAGAGAATTTAGATAAATTAATAAAAGTTTTAAAAGATAGATATAGAGGGATTTAATAATAATTTTAATTGGTTTAGATATTGGAGGGGCTAATACAAAAGCTGCTTTAATCCAATTCAAAGATAAAAAAATCATAAAATCATATTCATATATAGAATACTTTCCCTTCTGGGAAAAAACCAAAACAGAAATTCCTGGAATGTTACATAGTATAGCATCAAAGATTATTGAAAAGAATCGCTATCAACTTGAAGATATTGACTATTTTGCAATAACGATTACAGCAGAGCTTTCCGATGCATTCCAAACAAAAAGAGAGGGAATTTTAACAATTTTAAATGCATTAGGGAATGTATTTGAAAAGAATAAATTAAAATTCATTTCAAATAAATCAACATATCTTAATTATAATAATGCTAAATCTGACCCCTATTCAATCGCAGCAGCTAATTGGGTATCCACAGCTCTCTATTTAGGTCAATTTGTGCCTAATTGTATTTTAATTGATGCAGGATCAACTACAATTGATATTATCCCAATATCCAAATCAAAACCCGTTTCATTAGGAAAAGACGATATTTCTCGTCTAATGAATCATGAATTAATTTATACAGGGGGTTTAAGGGCTACAATCCCCTCAATAACTCATCATGTTCCTTATAAAGGTAAAAAAATTCGTGTGTCATTCGAAAAATTTGCCTTAATTTCAGATGTTCATAGAATTTTAAATAATATCTCAGAAGATGAGTACATAAATGACACAGCAGATAACCGTTCAAAATCTCTGGAAGACTGTTATGCTCGTCTTTCTAGAATAATATGTATGGATATTGAAACACTCTCAAAGGATGATTTAAACATTATTGCTAAATATATCTATGAGAAACAATTAGATATTATTTCTAGGGAAATTATAGTATTTATGACTGAATTAATATCTAGATTCAAAAAGTTTGAAGGTAATCCAAAATTCATCATAACAGGATTATCGGCTGATTTCTTGATAAGGAAATCTCTTCTAAAATTAGGGTATCAAAATATAAGTAGTTATGAGGAAATAACGAATATCCCTGACAAAATCTCCTCATCAGCTTTCGCTGTAGCGGGAGCATTATATATTCAATTATAATATAGACAAAAGATTATGACATATAAAACTGCTTTATTTAAAATTGGTGGCAGTATATTTGAAGATGTTGAGAAGCTTAGTTCTACCATATCTCAATTTTTACATTTATACGAGAAAGAAATAATCCAAAAAATAATTTTAATCCCTGGTGGTGGTTCTTTCGCAAGCTTTATCAGAAAGGTATATAACGAGTTAAAATTCACTGATGAACTTGCTCATTGGATGGCTATAATTTCAATGAACTATAATGGCATAGAATTAGGTAGAAAATTTCCTAAATTAGAAGTCTTTGAAGATTATAATGAATTAAAAGAAATTGGTAAAAGTTTCTGTATATTTTTGCCATATCAATTCCTAAAAGAAAATAACACGCTACCTCATAGTTGGGATGTTACTTCCGATTCAATAACTCTTTTTTTGGCGAAAAAACTTGGATTAAATGAATGTTTTTTAATAAAAGATGTTGATGGTATTTTAAATAAGAATAATCAAGTAATTAAAGAAATATCCGCATTAGAATTCAAAAAAATAAAAGAATCTGGAAAATTACCTGGGCTTAAAATTATGGATGATAAATTGAAAAGCCAATCAAGACCAATAGATCCATATTTATTAACTTTAATAGAGAAATGGAAAATTTCTTGTGTGATTCTAAATGGTTCATATGATAATCAACGAATTATAAACTTTTTTGATACAACCAAATCCCTTAAAGAGAAAACTTATACTAGAATTAAATAAAATATAGAATTTTAAAAAAAATAAATCAAGTTTTAGTGATTAAAGTTTTAATTAAACTGAAGCTAAAATTATATTATTATATAATATACTAAAAATAAGTGAAATCAAGATGTCA
>JBHLOJ010000149.1:0-6459 GCA_048940605.1 Promethearchaeota archaeon | reverse complement strand
GGGAAGAAATGCCTAAGATGTGGTCGTTATCATACCGTATCACATATTCTTAATTCGGGGGAGATTGTGAATGGAATAACTACTGCGGTTGAAATGGTGAAAAAAAGGCAAGCTGAGTTCGGAAAGAAAGAATTAGGACACATACCTGAATTTAGAGCGTTTGGAGATTTTACTGTAGCTGTAAAGAAATCGAAAGGTTTAACAGAAAATAATGAGGAATCCAACGAAGAAACTACCTCACAATTTAAAAATGTGTTAAAAGAAATTGCTTCAGCTTATAAGAAATTTCCCTTATATGTTATTGAAGTCATGGCAGAAGAGTATGGAATAGTACGTTCCAAACTAAAACATTTAACTAAATGTTTTCAGAAGAAAGGCATTCTCATCCGATTAGATGATTATTTCTATACAATAAAGGAAGAAATTTAAAAAAAAGGAAAATTAGTTGATTCTATTTATTCCATTTTAACATTTCTGGTAGTGGTGGTTCACTATCCATAAATTCACTAACATACCCAAACATTTCTCTTGTATCATAATATAAATATCTACTAGTCGGGAGAACACCGCTAATCATTCATTTTATTCCCCTTGAATCCCATTTCTCAAGTTACTCATCAATATTTTCTACCAAAATTCCTATGTGATGGACACCTCCTTCAGGAACCGTCTCCAGAAACTCAGAATAAAGTGATAACTCTATCATAGTAGTACAAGAGTAGAAAATAAACTAGAATCAAAATATAAAAAAAAAGAGAGTTTTAAAGTAATTTAATACTAAAATTTTACCTTTAAGGTGCTTTTAACCCAACAAATGGCATGGCTTCCACTAAATCATAAGCTATATTGAGAGAATATCGAAATCCTTCAATATTATTACCTAACATTAATAGTCGATTTGATGATAAATCCATGGCTTCTTTTACTTTCCCTGGTTGGATAGAACTTACAGTAATGCTGTGCATCCCTTTTTTAACAGGCCATACTGCCGACTGAATAATTGGTTTAGCTATAGACCTATCGTCAGGAAATTTTTGCATAACCTCAAGGTATATTTTCCCGACCTCCTCTGATTTACCTGGAGGCCACCAATGTTCTGTTATGATATATACCACACTTCTCACCTAATTTTTATACAATTTTTTAATAAATTGGATTCATGAAGACATAATTTTCAATTTGTATTTAACATTTTAGTTAAAACGAATTATTATCCATAAATAGTTCCTATTACGAAATTTAAATCATGAATATCCTCATCCCGTAAACTCAATCTTCTTCCCTAAACTCATTTAATAATATAGCTTTATAGAGTGGATGTCTTTCTTTAAATGGAATCTTCTCTTCCCCAGAATATATAAAGACTTCTCGAACTCCAAAGAACGATAAAAAGGGAACAATAAAATCTTTCACTTGAAATGGATCTTTAATAGTATACTTAATTTCGTGGTGTTCCTTATCAAAAGCTCTAGAACTCATTTTAATTTATATGGAATTCAAATTATATAAAAGAAAAAATATTATTCTTTTAGTTTATCATTCAATTTTTTAAGGTATAGCTTCATAAAATATCGTTCACTATTACAAAATTCCAGTTTCTCTTTTTCGTTTAGATTTAGACAATTTAAAAGAATCGCGTGAATTTTTTTAAGAGTAATAAGGTTTTCATCGCAGATTTCTTCTATATTTGTTGATTGAGGTAATTTTTTAATCATAACTTCTTCTTGATTCGAAAATTCTTCTGAAGAAAACTTACCATTCTGAACTTTACTTTTAGAGTCCATAACTCATAATAATAATGAGAAGGTTATATTTAAAGGAAAAAATCGAGAATGACTATGGTTCTTGGAACTCATTTAATAATAGTCTTCGATATATGGGATGTCTTTTACTAAATTCAAGATTTTCCTTTCCATCATAAATATATTCAGGGCTCTGGGAGATACCAAATTCGGAGAAGGGGATTATAATTTCATGAAAATTTATAGAGTCCTCATTATCAGTTTCAATATCATCACAAGTGAATATATAAACCTTTTCATCAACACTATGAGAACTCATGATTATAACCACTTTTTAAAATTATATTCTTATCTATGAATAAATCCTAAATATTTAAATATAAAGTCTGTTGGAATGAAATTGTAGTTTTTTTAAAATAATATTATTTTATTCCTATAATTTTCTTACATAATTTTATTCCTAGTCCTGTTTTCTGATTTAGTATATAATAGTTTTCTTTCTTAACTTGAGAAGCAGTATGGTATCCAGCATTATAAAGAATGCGTGCTCTTACTCGCGCAACATTATCCAAACGTAATACTAAGTCAAATAATTCCTCCCGAATCCCATAATGTATTCTAATTCGAAGTGTTTCTGACATTTCAGCAACTTTTTCTAACTGATTGTGAATATCGATCCCGTTTGAACTCAGATTATTAGCGATAATCCCAATAAAGGTGATAATTCTCTCTAATCCATCTCTAACCGAAAATAGATCACCTGTCATTATATGGTATTTTTCTAAGATGTGTTCGATTGGTTCTTCATCAGTCCACTCTAATATTGGTTCTAACATTTTATAATCACGAACTCGGAATTCCGATTTTAATATTTCATAAGCTTCCTTAATTAAATCTCGAAAAGAAGAAATTTTGGTATTTTCTAATTTGTATCGAATAAGTACTCCTGAGGTAGGGTATAGATAAAGCCTGATAATTAATTTCCCAAATTGGGAACAACGTATCCTACCATTAGCATCCTTTAAAATAAGACCTTTTTCAAATAAATAATTAAGAATATATTGATTTTTAATACTTTTTGGGACAATGTCTTCCACATATTTTTGAATATTGACATCGGGAAAATTAATCAAGTATAACAAAAACATGGTGATATGGTCACAAAATTCAAATGCAAACTCGTTTTCGATGGCGAAATTATCAGACATACCATTTTGAAATCCACATGAACATTTAATTCCTGTATCAATATCAAATTGGCATGAATAAACTCCAAAACTAGTTTTTATATAGCCGGTGATGGTTGCGCTAGTACATTTAGTGATTTTAATCTGAGGTTTTTTACTTCTCAAAGTCTGCACTTTTTTTGGATCAGCATGAAGCTTTAAAATATTGACAGGAGTAATTTCTTTTATCATTAATAGTTGTTCAATAGGGATTTGTTGGTCTTTCATCTTATGTGTTATTGTATACCAAAAATAAGTTTTTTCAAAAAAAGACTTGAGTTTATCTAGAGTAATCTCTTGCTCTTCAAATACTCGAAGTAGTACTTGTTCTTTTAAAATATTGATTTTGTTTAATCCCGAACCGAGATCATTATATTTAGGCATAAGCGGACTATTCATCTTAAACGTTTTAAAGTAATGATCCTCAACCCACATCTTCTCCTCTACGTTCTTTACTAACATTATTCCATGCCCGACGGGATCCAACCCTGGTCTCCCTGCTCTTCCTAAGATTTGAAAAACCTCGTTTGCTGAGAATGGCTTGAAATAGGAAAATCCATCACCGTTCTCATAATATCCTGAAAAATTTTTGATGTTAAATCCTGATGTTGAATATTTCTTAAAATCACGTAAAATAACAACACGGGCGGGGGTATTGATCCCTGCTGAAAGTGTGGTAGTGCAGCATATTACCCTAAGAAGTCTATTGCGATAATGATCCTCTATTAATCTTCTTTCTCTGGGAAGGAGCCCAGCATGGTGAAATGCAACTCCATAAGAAAAAATTTTACTTAGTTCACTATTTCCCCCTTTAATCGATGCAATTCGTTTTGAGAGTGCTTTTAATACTTTTATTTCAGATTCCTCTAAAAATTTCTTTACAATTTCCTTAAGATTCTGGGCAGATTGCTGTGCTGTTTTACGCTTATTTAGGAATATAAGTACCTGTCCTTTATCATTAAGGGTAGTTTTAACGATGTGTTTTATAGTAGAATCCTTATTTTGTGTAATTTGAATTTTATAATGAAGAGGTACAGGTCTGTCTTCAGATTTAACTAAGGTGGTTTGATTCCCAAGTGATGTAAGCCATGAATTGAAAAATTCTGGATTTGCAATCGTTGCACTTAATCCGATAATTTGAGGATGATGAAAGAATTCATTTAACCGTACAATAAGAGATTCTAAACGAGGACCTCTATCAGATTCTCCGATAATATGAATTTCATCAATAATGATGCTAGAAAACTCAGAAATCCAATCTTTATCATAAAAATTTCTTATGATTGAGTCCATTTTCTCGTAAGTAGTAATAATAATATCCGCTTTCTCGAGTTTGGAATCGTCAATGTCAAAATCTCCAATAGAGATTTCTACCTTTATGCCATATTTTCCATAACCTTTTTTAAAGTGAAAAAACTTTTCAGTAGCTAATGCTTTAAAGGGTACTAAATATACAGATTTTCCGAACTTCTGAAATACATTATTTACCGCACACAACTCACCAACAAGTGTCTTCCCACTCCCAGAAGGAGCACATATTAAAAATGACTTTCGAAAAAATAATCCCTTCCTGATTGCCTCTTTTTGAATATCACGAAGTTCAAATATCTTGTTTTCAAATAATACCCTAAGAATCCGTTTATCCGGTATATATTTATAAATATCAGTTTCTTCTAAAGTCTCCTCTTTCGTACTTTTACCTGTGAAATCAATTAAACTCATATCTAGTAGAATAGATATTTTAAACTAATATAAAGGAAAAATAGAAGGAAATACAAATTAGAATAAATAAGGTAAAAAGGTGCCCCGTGCTGACTGACGCAAATTCGCGTCTAAAATTAATAGGGTAAGATTATAGAGTGTAATAAGTTACACTACCAAAAGACAAAAATCCAGGGTGTAAGCATGGGGCATGGGTTAAATTTTACTCATTTAATTTAAGACTAAAAATTCTCGTCTTCTAGTAGAGAATAAGACATTTAAGAATTTAAATCTCACATTTTTTCTTTATAAATGATTAATTTATTAATGGATGTAATGAAGGTTCTTGAGAATGAGATAGAGATCGATAGGAAAAAAAAGACATTAGGATCCTATTATGAAGAGGCAAAAAAAGCAATAGCAGCACAAAATATCGAGCAGGCAATTAATTTAGCCGAAAAAGGTCGTCTACAAGCTGAGTTAGAAAATAATTATGAATGGGTTCAAAGATTCAACTCATTTAATTCAGCAATTCTACAAAAGCCATTATTAAGTACCACAATAGTGAGAGATGATATAACTAAAATAAAAGGTGTAGGGCCTTCAGTAGCAGAGAAATTAAGAGAGCATGGATTTACTACCATCGAAAAACTCGCAAAGTCAGCCATTTCTCAGTTATCAAATATTAAAGGAATAGGATCTGCAACAGCCCAAAAAATTGTAGAAGGCGCAAAATCGCTCACCTCACGTATTAAACTAAACGATTTTCCACAGTCAGAAACACCATCCATAGAAGTTCCCGTTCATAAAGAAGTTGAGGAATATACCGAAGATGATTATAAATCATTGAAAGTACGAAAATGGTTCTCAGATAAGTATAAAAAACCTAAAACAGGAATATGGTACCCTCCCCAAGAACTCAATCCCCTCGAGATCACGAAACAATTGGAAACCATACAGGACGTTTCCCCGATATTCCATGAGGAACGTATTGATGTTGAGGATGTTGTTGTTGAAGAGGATAATTTTAAAGAAACACTACAAGAACGGATAACCTCGCCAAAACTCAGTTTCATAGAAAACGAACCTTTAGAATTGAAACCTAGACGATCAGAAGTAATTCTTCCCTTGAAGAAAGCACAATCAGTTCAAGATGAAAACTTAGCTCCCTCGGAAAGGCAGCAAATTAAAAGTCAGATCGAACTTATGTTCCAGACCTTTGAGTATAGTGTAATTAAGCCAGGTCCACTTTTAAAAGATATTTTTACCCACACTGATCTAATCGGAGTAAAAAAATTGAAATTTAATGATGTAATAGATTTTGTAATTATTATTCCAGTAAAAGTAAGTACACTTAAAGGACAATTACATGTCTCAAATGAGACAATTAAATATGTACCATACCATAAACAATTCAAAGAAAACGGATCAGCATTTAAAATCCTTCTTAACTCATATTTTGATACTATACAAGACAATTATAATGACATTCATCATGATCTCGCACATAACGGTAATTTTCATTCTTATTTAAAACGGCATTACGGGATAAATATCTCCGTTAAAAAAACGTTTACCAAGAAAGGCTTATTTTTTACAGAAGGAAATATTGAGTTAAAAGTATTTATCAATCCTATACTCCTTTGCCAAAATGAGGTAGGCTTTTTAGAGAAGGATATCCCATTTGCATATCTCATTGACATGAACCTTCATATTCTTAATCAGAATAATCTTAATGATCTCCTACAATTCATCGAAAAAAAGTTTACCTTATTAGAAACTCATAGAAA